>JACQAX010000299.1 GCA_016194795.1 Deltaproteobacteria bacterium
AGCCTGGCCAAGAAACAGGACGAGCAGACGATCGAAGCCGAGCTCAACTCGATCTTCGAGACTCACTAAAAGCAGATCCTGAATCAAAATCTTCAAGGGCCTTGGATCGCTTTCGATCCAAGGCCCTTCTTGTTTTTAGGCCTTCGAAAAGCTATCTCTTCCCTATGATTTCAACCAAGCCTCGCGTCCGTTTCGCCCCGAGCCCTACCGGCTACCTCCATGTCGGCGGCGCCCGCACCGTCCTCTTCAACTGGCTCTACGCCAAGAACACGGGCGGCCAGTTCATCTTGCGCGTCGAAGACACCGACCAGGAGCGCAGCACGCGCGAGCACGAGAGGATGCAGCTCGAAGACATCAAGTGGCTGGGGTTCTCGTACGACGAGGGCCCCGAGGTCGGCGGCCCGCACGGCCCTTATCGCCAGTCGGAGCGCCTCGACGTTTACGCGAAATGCGCGGGCGAGCTGATCGCCAATGGCAAGGCTTACTACTGTTTCTGCTCCGAAGAGACGCTCGAGCAAAAACGCCAGGCGGCGATGGCCGCCGGCGCCGTGCCGCAGTACGACGGCACGTGCCGTGGGATTTCGCAGGCCGACGCCAAGGCTCGCGTGGGCAAGGGCGAGAAGGCGGTCGTGCGTTTTCTGGCGAAGGTGAAAGATTACAAGCTCGACGACCTCGTGCGTGGCGAGGTGCTGTTTCCGGCCAACATGGTCGGCGACTTCGTCATCCTGCGCCAGGGCGGCATGCCGGTCTACAACTTCTGCGTCGTCATCGACGACCACCTCATGCAGATCACCCACGTGCTGCGCGCCGAGGAGCATCTGTCGAACACCGTTCGCCAGATGATGCTCTACGAGGCGTATGGCTGGGAGCTGCCGCGTTTCGGCCACATGTCGCTGATCCTGGGCTCGGATCGCCAGAAGCTCTCCAAGCGCCACGGCGCGACGTCGGTGCACCAGTACGCCGAAGAGGGCTATCTGCGCGAGGCGCTCTTGAACTTCCTCGTGCTGCTCGGCTGGTCATCGCCGACCGAGAACAAGGAAATCATGACGATCGAAGAGATGGTTCGCGACTTCTCGCTCGATCGGCTGAATCCCGCGCCGGGCGTCTTCGATCCGGTAAAGCTCAAATGGATGAACGGCCAGTACATCAAGGCGCTGCCGCTCGCCGACGTCACGGCGCGCGCGCTGCCGTTTCTCGAGAAGGGCGGAATTCCGGTCGCGAAGGTCGAGCGCGCCTGGCTCGAGCGGGCTTTCGACGCGATCCGTCCTTATCTGGAGACGCTGGCCGATGCTCCCAAGCACATGCGCCTGTTCTTCGACGAGACCTACGGCGTCGAGCCCGACGCGGTGGCCGTGAAGGCTGAGCCGACCTACGCGGCCGTCGTGACGGCGCTGCGCGATGCGCTGAAGACCCACGTCTCGGCTCATGGCGACGCCCTTACCGGCGACGAGTTCGGCAAGATCCAGGACCAGGTGAAGACGGCCAGCGGCGCCAAGGGGAAGGGGCTGTTTATGCCCATTCGCGTGGCGCTCACGGGCCACGCGCACGGGCCGGACCTCAAAATCCTGATCCCGCTGGTCGGAGCGAAACGGGCTGCCGCTCGCGCCGAAAAAGCGTTAGGATAATACGGAGAGGCCACCCACCCCGATGCTGCATCCCAATAAAAAGTTCATCCTGACGAACACGACCACTCGCAAGCGCGAGGAGTTCAAGCCGGCGAGCCCGCCGAAAGTGACTTTCTACAGCTGTGGCCCGACCGTGTACGGCCCGATCCACATCGGCAACGCGCGCGCGCTCGTCGTCGCGGACCTGATGCACCGCTGGCTCAAGCACATCGGCTACGAGGTCAACTTCGTCCGCAACTACACCGACGTCGACGACAAGATCATCGATCGCGCCAACAAGGACAAGGTCGACTCGCTCGTCATCTCGGAAAAGTACATCGAGTACACCGACACCGACATGAAGCTTCTCGGCCTGCAGCCGCCGACGAAGGTCGTGAAGGTCACCGACAGCATGCCCGAGATCATCGCGATCATCCAGAAGATCATCGCGCGCGGGCACGCCTACGTCGTGAACGGCGAGGTCTTCTTTTCGATCGAGTCGTTCAAGGGCTACGGCAAGCTTTCGCACCGGAACGTCGAGGACCTGATCGCCGGCGCGCGCGTCGAGATCGATTCCAAGAAGAAAAACCCGATGGATTTCTCGCTCTGGAAGCCGCACAAGCCGGGCGAGCCGTCCTGGGAGAGCCCGTGGGGCAAGGGGCGCCCGGGCTGGCACATCGAGTGCTCGGCGATGGCGGGGCGCTGGCTCGGCGAGACGCTCGACCTGCACCACGGCGGCATGGACCTCATGTTCCCGCACCACGAGAACGAGATCGCACAGAGCGAGGCGGCCACCGGCAAGCCGTTCTGCAACCACTGGATGCACCACGCGTTCATCACCTCGGGCAACGAGAAGATGAGCAAGAGCCTGGGAAACATCCTGCCGTGCCGCGACTTCATCGAGAAGTTCGGCGCCGAGCTCCTGAAGTTCATCTTCGTGAGCTTCCATTTCCGCTCCGAGCTTCCGTACACGGAAGAAACTCTCGGGCAGTCGATGGGCGAGCTCGAGCGCGTCTACTTGATG
>JACQAX010000300.1 GCA_016194795.1 Deltaproteobacteria bacterium
AGAACGTGTAGATCGAGACCGCCGTCACGCTCACGATCATCGCGATGACGCCACCGACCACGCGCGAGCCCATCCGCTGTTTTTGGATGCGTCCCTGCATGGAAAAATTGTACCTTCGCGCCCTGCGTTAGAGCTACTCTTTTTACTCGAGGCGCAGTTGCAGGAACTCGCGCAGCCGGTTAGGGCTGGTGGCCATATGACCAAACCCACCGCCTCGGCCCACGAGC
Organism: Deltaproteobacteria bacterium; assembly: GCA_016194795.1. GTDB lineage: Bacteria > Bdellovibrionota > UBA1018 > UBA1018 > UBA923 > JACQAX01. The sequence goes on from JACQAX010000300.1 coordinate 228, forward strand.
TGAAAAAAGACGCGCTCTACTTCTGGGAGGTGCTGGCCCAGTCCATCGCCAACATCGCGCCCGCGGCCTCACCGGCGCTGATCATCCCGATGGTTTTCGCGAGCAGCGGAAACGGCACCTGGATCGCCTACGCCATCGCCACGCTGGCGATGGTCTTCATGGCCACGCAGATCAACACCTTCGCCTCGAGATCCGCCTCGCCCGGCGCCCTGTACACCTTCACCACCCAGGGGCTCGGGCCGCACTGGGGCTCGATCTCGGGCTTCGCGCTGTTTCTGGCCTATGCTTTCACGGCCGCGGCCACGATGGCCGGCTTCACCAACTACGCGGGCGTGCTGCTCGAGACGCTCTTTCAGGTGAAGGCCGGGCTTGCGCTCAGCGCGGCGATCATGCTGGCCAATATCGGCGCCCTCTGGTGGATCGCCCGCCGCGACGTCCAGCTCTCGACGCGCGCCATGCTGCTGCTCGAGTTCGCTTCCGCCGGTCTCATCCTGGCGCTGACGGCGGCGTTCTTCTTTCGCTCAGGGCAGCTCGCCGATCCGGTGCAGTTTGCCGCCGAGGGCATGACCCCGCGAGGCCTGCGAATGGCCTTGGTGCTCGCGCTCTTCAGCTTCGTGGGCTTCGAGAGCGCCACCGCGCTCGGCAACGAGGCCAAGAAACCGCTGCAGGCGATTCCGAAGTCGGTGCTCTACTCGGTGGTGGCCGTCGGGGTTTTCTTCACGCTCATGGCGTACACGCTCGTGCTGGCGTTTCGCGGCGGCGCGGTGGCGCTCGACAAATCGCCCTCGCCGCTGGCCGACCTGGCCCGCTTCGCGGGCCTGCCGGGCCTGGGGCTGCCTCTCGTCGTGGGCGCCCTCGTCGGGCAGTTCGCCTGCGCGCTGGCGAGCGTGACGGCGGCGGCTCGCGTGATGTATTCGATGGCGCGGCACGGATTTTTTCATCCGTCCGCAGGCCGAGTGCACGAGACCCACGCCACCCCGCACGTCGCGGTGACGGGCTCGATTCTTTTCGCGGGCGCGGCACCGCTGGCGCTGCTCGTGCGAGGCCTCGCGCCGATGGACGTTTTCGGCTACCTCGGCAGCATCGCCACCTACGGCTTTCTGTTCTCCTACATGCTCGTCGCGGTCGCGGCACCCGTGTTTCTCAAAGCGCGGGGCGAGCTCCGTTCCAGAAACGTCCTGACGGCGGCGATCACGCTGCTGCTGCTCGCGATTCCCATCGTCGGCAGCGTGTACCCGGTGCCCGAGGCACCCTACAACTATCTGCCGTATATTTTTCTGGCGCTCATGGCGGCGGGGACGGCTCGAGTCGTGCTGCTCGCCGGCCGTCGGTCGGCTCGCTAAAAGAGCGCTTACTCTTTCGGAGCTTCGAGCCGCGGAAACAGCGGCTTGGGCTCGCTGAGCTTGAGCGCGAACTTCGCATCATAGCCCAGACGCGAAAGCAGCGGCACCTTGAGCTCGCGCCCGGTGGCGAGCTTCTGGGATTCGCAAATTCCTTCGGCGCCGATCTGCGCCAGGATTCCGTCGCTCGCGGCCGGCACGACCGGCCAGAGCGCGATGCCGAGGTTTCTGATGCCCTCGAGGAGCTGCGCGAGCACCGACTCGAGCGTCTCCTTGTCGCCGCTCTTGGCCAGCGCCCACGGCTTCGTCTCGTCGATGAACTTGTTGAGCGACATCGAGAACTCGACGACGCGGGCGCAGTAGCCCGAGAGGTCGAACGCGTCGATCGCCGCCGAGAGCTGCTCGCCCTTGGCGCCGAGATGCTTGGTCAGGCGCGCGGGCACGCCTTCGATCCCTGCCGGCAGCTTGCCGGCGTCGACCGGCGATCTTCCCTCGAAGTACTTCAGCGACATGCTCACGACGCGGTTGACGAGATTGCCCATGTTGTTGGAGAGGTCGGCGTTGCACTTGAGCACGATGTCCTGGTCGGCGTAGTTGCCGTCGCCGCTGAAAGTATTCGCCGACAGCAGGTACCACCGCAGCGCGATCGCGCCGAAGTCGGCCATCACCTCGTCGGGCGTGACGATGTTTCCGCGCGTCTTGCTCATCTTCTCGCCGTTCAGGTTGATGAAGCCGTGCGCGAACACGTTTTTGGGAAGCTCGATGCCCGCGCTCCAGAGCATCGCCGGCCAGTACACGGTGTGGAAGCGCGTGATGTCCTTGCCGATGATGTGCACGTCGCAGGGCCAGAACTTCTTGAAGAAGGCCTCGTCGCCGTTCGGGTTGCCCGGCGCGGGATACTTCACCGCGCTGAGGTAGTTGATGAGCGCGTCGTACCAGACGTAGATGATGTGCTGAGGGTCGAACGGCAGCGGGATGCCCCACTTGAAGCTCGTGCGCGAGACCGAGAAGCGCGAGACCGAGAAATCCTTGAGCCCCTGCTCGATGAACGAGGTCACCTCGTTGCGCCGGAAGTCGGGCGCGAGAAAGCCGGGATTGGCCTTGAAGTGGGCCTTGAGCTTCTCCTCGTACTTGCTCAGCTTGAAGAAGTAGTTCTCCTCGGAGACGCGCTTGAGGGGCAGCTTGTGCGTCACGCACTCGGGGCCGCCGGCGCCCGCCGCCGTCTCTTTCTCGGTGTAGAACACTTCGCAGCTCTCGCAGTAGAGGCCCTCGTATTTCTGCTTGTAGACGTCACCCGCCTTGAAGGCCTTCTCGACCAGGTACTGGCAGACCTTCTCGTGGTCGGGATCCGACGTGCGGATGAAGCGGTCATAGGCGATGTCCATGCGCTCCATGGACGCCCGGATCTCGCCGGCCTGCTGGTCGCAATATTCCTTGGAAGAAAGCCCGGCCTTCAGCGCGGCCTTCTCGACGTTCTGGCTGTGCTCGTCGGTGCCGGTGGAGAAAAACACCGGGCGGCCTTCCATGCGGCGGAAGCGCGCGACGACGTCCGAGCCGATCACTTCCCAGCCGAAGCCGACGTGCATCTTCGAGTTCGGGTAGGCGATGGCCGTCGTGATGTAAAAGGGCTTATTCATGACGGAATCCTCGCACAAAAGTACAACGAGGTCACGTAGGGAAAGTCGATCCGCGACCGCTCGCGCGTGTCGGGATGCGTGGCGACGAGCTCGCGAACCGCCGCCGCGACGCGCGCGCGCTCGGCCTCGGGGAGCGCCGCGATGAAGCTGATCGAGACGACCCGGTCGACGACCGTGTCGACGGTTCCGGAATGGACGTGCTCGACGTCGACGCGTTGAAGCTCGGTGAAGCTTCGGGCGCGCGCAAAGCACTCGCGCCAGCGCCCGGTGCGATGCCTCGGCGCGCCCCCCTCATGCACGTCGATGAGCTCGGTGAGGCGGCGCACCCAGTCCGCGCGCTCGTCCCGCGTGTTCCAGACGAGGGCGAGCTTTCCGCCGGGTTTGAGCACGCGCGCCAGCTC
>JACQAX010000301.1 GCA_016194795.1 Deltaproteobacteria bacterium
CCTGAACTTCGTCACGTCGCTCGTGCCGCAGCTCGAGCACTTCGTGCCCGGCTTCATGAGCTTCTCGGCTGGCCACTCGTACCAGACGTTGGGACCATGTTCGTCGAAGATCTTCGCCACGTGCTCGAAGCTCTCTTGCGCGCTGACGGCCTCGTCGCATTTCTCGCAGTAGAAAACGGTGATCGGCACGCCCCAGACGCGCTGGCGCGAGATGCACCAGTCGGGGCGCCCCTCGACCATGCCGAGGATGCGGTTGATGCCCCAGCCGGGGATCCATTCCACCTTGTGGATCTGCTCGACGGCGCGTTGGCGCAACTTCGTTGCGCCATCCATACCAATGAACCACTGGGGCGTGGCGCGGAAGATGACGGGCTTGTTGCAGCGCCAGCAGTGCGGGTACGAGTGCTTGATCTCGGTCATCTTGACGAGATGGCCCGAGGCCGTGAGGTGCTCGATGATCGGCTTATTGGCCTCGAAAACCTTCAAGCCCTTCCAGAGCGGAACCTCGTCGGTGAACCGGCCGCGCGCATCCACGGGCGCGAGCACCTCGAGCTTGTACTTCATGCCGACGCGATAGTCGTCGACGCCGTGGCCGGGGGCCGTGTGGACGGCGCCGGTGCCGGCTTCGAGGGTAACGTGCTCACCCAAGATGAGCAGCGACGAGCGGTTCATGAACGGATGGTCGGCCTTGAGGTACTCGAACTCGGTGCCCTTGAGCTTGGCGATGGTCGCGCCCTTGAGGCCGGTTTCGGCGAAGACGCGCTCGCGCAATCCCTCGGCCACGATGACGACGTCGGTGCCGGTGTCGACGGCCGCGTACTCGAACTCGGGATGCAGCGAGATGGCGAGGTTGGCGGGAAGCGTCCAGGGAGTGGTCGTCCAGATGACCACGGCGACTTTTTTGGAGCCGGCCGCGGCCGCGAGCTTCGGAAGTTTTTTCAGCGACTCGGGCTGGAGATAAAATTTCACGTAGATCGACGGGCTCGAGTGGTCGGCATACTCGATCTCGGCGTCGGCCAGGGCGGTCGCGTCGTTGGCGCACCAGTAGACGGGCTTGTTGCCCTTGTAGAGATTGCCGGTCTTCGAGATGCGGCCGAGCTCGCGCACGATGTTGGCGACGTAGTCGTCGCTCATGGTGAGATAGGGATTGTCCCAGTCGCCGAAGCAGCCGAGGCGCTTGAACTGCTCGCGCTGCTTGCCGATGTAGGTCAGCGCGTATTCTTTGCAGAGCTTGCGGATGTCGACCTTCGAGAGCGAGGCTTTGTCTTTCTTCTCGTCGCGAAGCTTCTTCTCCACGCCGAGCTCGATCGGCAGGCCGTGGCAGTCCCAGCCCGGGATGAAGTCGCACTGAAAGCCCGACATGTTCTTGTACTTGACGACGATGTCTTTCAAGACCTTGTTGAGCGTGTGGCCCAGGTGGATGTTGCCGTTCGCGTAGGGCGGGCCGTCGTGGAAGGTGAACTTGGGGCGGCCGTGGCGCTTTCCGACCATCCGCGCGTAAGTTTTGTCGCCTTCCCACTGCTTGACGCGAATCGGTTCGCGCTCAGGCAGGCCAGCTTTCATCGGGAAGTCGGTTTGGGGAAGGTTGAGGGTTGATTTGTAATCCACGGCGCAGCCTCTTCTATATTAATGAGACATAAGATATAGCTGGTTTCCGATGAAACTTCAAATAGGTGATAAGGTTCCGGATTTCACTTCCACGGCCGCCCTCAAGGGGGCTGACGGGCGCGTCCAGACCGTCTCTTGGACGCTTTCCCAGGAAGCCAAAAAGGCCCCCGTGCTGCTCGTGTTCTATCCCGGCGATTTCACCGCCGTCTGCACCAAGCAGCTGTGCGACTATCGCGACAACTGGGAGAGCCTCAGCCGCTTCAAGGTGCAGATCGTCGGCGTCTCGACGGACAGCAAGGAGAGCCACGAGCGGTTCGCGCTCGAGAAGAACCTCCCCTTCCCGCTCCTCGACGACTCCTCCAAAGACATCTGCCGCAAGACGGGCATGCTGCTCTTTGGCATCAAGTCCGATCGCGGCTTCGTCCTGGGCGGCACGGACATGGCCGTGAAGTACGTCTACAAAGAGACGCTCCCCTTCTTCCGCCGCAAGGCTTCGGAAGTGGCCGACATCCTCAAAGCGCACGTTTGAAGCGGTAGGCCGCGACGACGCCCGAGGCGATCAGAAGCATCCCCAGCGCCGAAAGTCGGTCGGGGATCTCGCCCCAGTACGCCCAGCCCAGAAGCGTCGAGAACGCGACCGAGGTGAGCATGATGGGGCTGGCCACCGAGGCCGGCAGGCCGGCGTAGCTCTTGGTCATCGTCTCCTGGCCGAGGGTTGCGAACGAGCCCGTGCCCAGCAGGAGGAGCCACTCGACGGGCGTGGGTGGCGTGAACGAGAGAATGGTCGGGATTACCGCGAACAGCGTGGCCACGCTCGCGAAGGTCAGCACGATGAGGCGCGTGGGGATCTTTCGGGTCGCGTGCTTGATGGCCGTGTAGGCGACGGCCGCCGCGATGGTGCCGCCGAGGGCCGCCAGCGGCGCCAGATCGCCTTGCGTGGTGAAATGCAGGTCGGGTTTGATGACGAGCCCGATGCCGATGAGCGCCACCAGAGTGCACAGGAAGCTCGCGGCGCTCAAAGTCTCTCCGAGCAGGAGCGCCGAGAGGATGATGACGATGATCGGTGACGACTGGTAGATCATCGACGCGTCGGCAAGCTTCATGTGGCCGAGCGCGTAGAAATAGAGCAAAGCCGACAACCCGCCGGCGACGCCTCGGACGCTGAGCGCCAAGGGCTCCGACCTCCACGTCGCTACGATGCGCGGCTGCGAGATCGCCCACGGAAGCAAAGCGATCACGTTGATGAGCGCGCGAAAGAAGGTGATCTCCCAGGCCGGCAAGCGGTGCAGCGCCTTGGCGAACGCACCCATGACCGCGAACGCCGCCGCCGCGCACACCATATAGAGCGCCGCGACAGTGGCGGGGTTTTTAGTTCGTTTGGCCGTCTTTTTCACTCGTGAATTCCATCTTGCGCAGTACCCGGAGGTCAAGTACTACAAAAGCTGGAGGATTTCGACGATGGCAAACCCGCTCCGACAGAAAGAAGCGCTGCGAGCCGCGCTGTACGCGTATTACGCAGGTGCGCACGCCATTACCGAAACTGTCGAAAAAGTTCAAAGCGTGAGCTCGTCGGGCAGCGGCAAGGACGCGACCGAGATGCGCCACGCGATGCTCGAGGCCGACTACCAGCGGCTCCGGGAGTCGCCGGTCCATCTGATCGAGCTCTTCTGCGAGATCCTCGACGAGGAAGACCTCTACCCGTTCGGCGGCGACTGGCCGCGCGAGGCGATGACGATGCTCGCCGAAAAGCTCATTCCGCCCAAGCTCTCGATCGACGGCGAGGACGACTGCAAGTTCCGCTTCAAGAAGGGCTTCAAGGAGCTGCTCAACGACATCGCCCAGAGCGTGACGAGCGAGCAGTCGAAGCCGACGTCGCTCGACCATTGGCTCGTCGTGCTTTTCAATACGGCGTTCCACGCTGGCGCGACCGTGGCCGCGCGCAACGCCGAGACGCCGAAGGCGTACTTTGACGTGATCACCGAGCTCGAGGAGGAAACCGAGCCGTGGACGCGTTATCCGCAGCTCTCCGACATGCTCGATCGCCAGCTCCGCCGCGAGACTCGTCGCAAGACGGGGCTTGTTTCAGACCTGGACTATTGATCAGTGGGCGATCTTGTCGAGCGGTAAGCCGGCGGCTCTCCAGTCGTCGATGCCGAAGTACGCCGTTTTAAAGCCCTGCGCGGCGAATTTCTCGGCGGCCACCTTGGCGCGTCCGCCCTTCACGCAGTAGAAGACGAGCGTCTTGTCTTTGGGGACCTCCGCGGCGAGCTTTTTCACCTCGGGAGCGTCGGCGACGACAAGCGTCGTCGGCAGCGAGACCGCCTTCGGCACGGCATCTTCGCGTTCGGAGTTTTCGCGCACGTCGACGACCAGGGCGAAGCCGTTGGAGATCATGCCCATCACCTCGCGCGGCTCGATGGCGCGCGCGCCGGATGACGAGGCGGCGTTGGTGGCGGATTTCGTGCAGCCAAAGAAAGCGAGGAGCAGCAGCGGTAGCGCGAGTCGTTTGAGCATGGGCGATTCCTTTAGATGAGTTGGCGGCGAACGTTGCGCATCTCGCGACGAATGGCCGCCTCGAGATAAACTTTGAGAAACGGCGCGAGCGGGCTCAGGAGCCTGGGCAGCTCGTATTCCTCGTGGTGCGAGATGAGGCAGCGTTTTTTCGTCTCCGCCTGCACGACGAAACCGCCGCTCACCTTAAGCCCGAACGGCAACTTCGTCGACTCGCTGGTGAAGCCGCGCTCGTTGAGCGTGAAGTCGAAGCGTCCGCCCCAGGGCACGCCGGCAAAGAAGCCGCGAACGCGGTAAGATCCGGTTTTCGCCGTCGCGGCCGTCGCCTTGGCCGAGGTCACCTTCGGCTCGTATTTGGCGAGGTTGTTGAGGTTCCAGAGGAAGTCGAGCGCCTTGGCCTCCGTGACCGGAACCGAGATCTGGTGCGTGACGCGGATGTTTTTCATGGAGACATGAGAGCACAAACTCGCGGTGGACGCAATTGGTCGGCCATGTTAGTGACTGGCGTATAGCTACGGAATTGCTTTCGTAAGTCCGTTTCCCGGAGAGGTGGCCGAGTGGTTGAAGGCGCACGCTTGGAAAGCGTGTTATGGGTAACACCATACGAGGGTTCGAATCCCTCCCTCTCCGCCACTAAATTCCGCCGGACACACCCTCCCACAGTTTTGGAATTTTGGATTTGCCCCGCCTTCTGATCAGGCCAGTCTGGCAGCTCCCCCAACCAAAACCCGATCCTCGTCACGACGAACCCTGCAGAAGATAAGGCTCGGGCTGGGCGGATTCATGTGCCGTCCCTGCTCGATCGTGAGCTCGAGCCGCTGGCTGGGCGCGCTCATCAGCGCCGCCAAAAGGCCCGCCGCCATTCCCGTCGCCGACTCCTCGGGAATCCCGTACGCCGGCGCGAACATCCTCGTCGTCGCAGCCAGTGGTCCGCGGGCCAGGCGCACGAACAGGTAGGCGCCCACCAGATCGTGCTTTTCGCTGTAATGCCTGATCGCCTCGAAGTCGGGTTCGATCGCGGCAAGCGTCGACACCGAGTCCAGCTCGAAAACCGCGAAGCCGACGTCGTGGCGGACGATCCAGCCGCCCTTGAAGCCGGTCGGTGAGCGGAAGAGCCTCTCGTAAAGAGACGCATCGTCGTCGAGAGGCCCGATCGTCGGAACGGGTTGCTCCATGAAAACGTTCGAGCCCTCGAGGAGGATCTTTCGGACGCCGCCGTCGATCTCTTTCGAGGTATTCGTCAAACCGGGATCGCGCTGCTTGAGAACGGCGAAGGCGGCGACGGTGGCGTGGCCACAGTCCGGAATTTTTCTCGTGGGCGTGAAGAAGTCGAGGCGAAACCCGGCGGCGCGCGAACGGGAGACGAATGCCGTTTCGGAGAGACCCACGTCGGCGGCGATCTTCTGCATCTCCTCTTGCGAGAGCCCGTCGGCGTCGAGCGCCACACCGGCGGGGTTTCCGCCGCCTTCCGGGGAGCTGAACGCAAAAACCTTCAAAACCTCGACGGGCCTCGTTTTCGACGACATGCCGGAAAAATGGGCACTAAACGCGCGATGTCAAGCAAGCCCGCGTTCTACTTCGTCGCGAGCTCGCAGGTGACCCTCACGTCTTCGGTGACGAAGCAGGCGTACTCGAGGGTTCCCTTGAAGCTCGTCTGCGAGTAGGCGACGATGGTGCCCACCAGATAGGGCTCTTCGCCGTATCTGTTTCGTTTCGCGGTGGCTTTGCGCTCCTCTTCCGAGGGCGGCCGAAGCTCGGTGATCCGGAGGTCGTCGTCGATGTAGACGATGTCGACGGTCCGGCCGCCGCCGAGCTCAATGGGCGGCATGCGGCGATGGTTCTCGAGCGTCACGGTGGTGGCTGTCTTTGAGGCTTTCTGCTGGATGGAGCACGTCACGCCGGGTTCGGCGTGGGCGGACAGGCTCGACAACGAAAGCAAGGCGGCGATCAAAGCGTAAGTTCTCATGGGGGTACACTTCCTTTTCGGAAGTTATCGCAGCTCCCATCACGAGAAACGACTGAGGGATTTGGCGGGCAGTCGCCGTCAGCGGCCGTCGGCGCGGAACATCACGTAGCCCATGCTCTGGCGAAACTCGGTGATTCGTTTCTTCGGCATGAGCCAGGTGAGCAGGCTCCACGGAAACGGGATCGGAAACGGCCGTCCCAGCCTCTCGCCCTCCTCGATCGCGTTGACGTCGGTTTGCACGGCCCAGCCGAGCTTCCCGAAAAACGTGAACGGATCGGTCTCCCTGAACTGAAACGGGGCGTTTTTGAGATGGTTGCGGACCTTGCTCTGGTTTCGCCACGCCTGATCGCCCTGGCGGTAATCCTGGATCCAGAGCTGAAAGCTCGGAATGGCGCGCAGGTCTCTGGCAAGCTGCCCGGCCTGGTCGTTGGTGAGGTACGGGATCACGCCTTCGGTGATGACGAGGGCTTTCTTCGTTTTCGCCCCGATGTCGGCATAGGTCCGCCTGGCCGCCTCGTGGTTCGAGAAGTCGAGCGCGACGCGCTCGAGCTTGCACCGGGGCTTCTCCCCGCTCAGCTTCTTGTTCTTGAGCTCGATCATGTGCGGGAAGTCGATCTCGATCCAC
>JACQAX010000302.1 GCA_016194795.1 Deltaproteobacteria bacterium
GACCTCGACAAGACGGCGCCGCGCGCCCTCGTCGTGCTCCGGCCCTTGAAGATCGTCATCGAAAACTACCCGGCCGACACGACCGAGGAGTTCGACGTGCCGAACCACCCGGCCAACCCCGAGATGGGGACGCGCAAGGTGCCGTTCGGGCGTGTGATCTTTATTGAGCAAGAAGATTTCATGGAAAACGCGCCACCGAAATATTTTCGCCTGCGGCCCGGCGCCGAGGTACGCCTGCGCAACGCTTACTTCATCAAGTGCGAGAAAGTCGTGAAGGACGCGTCCGGAAAAATCACCGAGGTGCACTGTAGCTACGATCCGGCCACGCGCGGCGGCAACGCGCCCGACGGCAGGAAAGTCAAAGGCACGATCCATTGGGTTTCCGAAAAACACGCGGTAAAGGCCGAAGTACGGCTCTACGACCGCCTTTTCGCCGTTCCGACCCCCGGCAAGACGGAAAAGGGCGACGAAATCGATCCACTCCAGCAGCTCAACCCCACTTCGCTCGAAACGCTCACCGATGCGCTCGTCGAGCCCGCGCTCGCCAACGCGGCGCCCGAGGCGCGCTATCAGTTCGAGCGCCTGGGCTATTTCTGCGCCGATCGTCGCGACACGAAGCCGGGCAAACCGGTCTTCAACCGCACGGTCACGCTGCGCGACTCCTGGGTCAAGGAAGCCGGCGGACGCTAGCGAACGACGTCCACCTTGATCTGCGCGCTCGACGTCGAGCGCTCCGAGCCGCTGTCCCGCTGGAGAATGCCTGACGACCAGTGCTCGCTCGACTGCGCGCCACCGCCGACGGGAAGCCACTCGCCCACCGAGCCCCCGGCCGTCGTTCCGACTGAGCTCGTCTGCCGCGCGACTGGCGCCGTCGGCGGCGCGCCCGGCGCGTTTACGACGTTCGGCGGCCTCGTTGCGCTGAGCACCTCGACGCGCACCTGGTCACCCTCGACGTGCGCGACGACGCGCGTGTCGGAGGCGTCGCCGAGCGAGGCGGGCATGCCTTCCTCGACCATGATGAAACGCTCGCCGTTGCTTTGGCTCGACGACGCGTTGTCGACGGCGCGAAGCTGCACGCCCTTGACGACCGGCTTGGGATCGAGGCCGCCCTGGACGCGCGCGCCCAGGCTTCGCGACTGCGCCGTCGCAATGCCCCCGCCGCGGATCGCGATCCGAAGCATCCGAGGCTTGACGTCGAGCGCACCGACGAGCTTTCTGATCTCGGCGACAGTGGCCGGCTCGGCCTTCACGAAGAGCTTCGTGCCCGAGCCGCTGATGACGGCCTTGTCTCGGCCGTACATCTCGCGAAGCATCGGAATCACCGATTCGGCCTGACGATGCCCGAGATTGATGACCTTGAGCGAGTCTTCGGCCCGAGCCACGCCCGACGAGGCGAGAGCTAGGGCAAGGGCGACGAGCGCGATGGCAAGCAACGGACGTTCGATGCGCATGATGCCTGCTTATCGTCGCCACGACGCCGGGAGATTACTGAAAACAGCTCACCCCTCGAAACGATGCCCGGCGCGCTCCAGCACGGTCCTGGCCGCATCGAGCTTCTCGCCCCGCACGAGCACGTAGTCGGTGTCGAACGTCGAAACGGCGAAGATACTGACTCCGGCGGCCGCGAGCGGCGACGCAAGCGAGGCCAGCACCCCGGTAAGCCCGAAATCGAGTGGTCCGGCCACCTTAAGGGCCCGCCACCCACCCTCGACGCGAGCCTCCCCGAGCGGCACGGCACTCTCGGCGCAGACGATCGAAAGCTCGTCCGCCGTACGGGTCACCGAGCTGAACGCACCGCCGACGGCCAGCACCCAGCCGGGCACCGGCGTCCCGGGGGCGAGGCGCACGACGGCGAGGCTGTCGGACAACGTCGATAACGAAAGGGAATGCTTGGCGGCGCGCATTTTCGACCAGTTCTAGCACGCTCGGCAGATTCTGCCCAGGCGGCTCAAATTCCGGACCCGATATTCCGAAACTACTAATGAAGATGAGTAAGGTCTACATACGGCTGCTCGCCATCACCGCCCTGGCCATCGCGTTCACCGGCGCATCGTTTTCGATCGCCGGCCTGGCCAAGCTTTTCGCGGGCGCCTCGACCGCGGTCGCCATCATGGCCGCGGCGCTCGAGATCGCCAAGCTCGTCGTGACCGGCTTCGTTTACCGCTACTGGGGCCACATCCACAAAGTGATGCGCGTCTACCTGTGCTTCGCCGTCGTCACGCTGATCGGCATCACCAGCATCGGCATCTACGGCTTTCTCTCCAACGCCTACCAGATCTCGTCGCTCGGCATGAAAACCGAGGAGCTCAAGATCGAGTCGATGCGCTCGGAGAACAAGCGCATCGAGGAGCGCGTGGCCGAGATCAACCGCTTCATCGACGAGGTGCCGCGCTCGCGCATCTCGAAGAAGTTCGAGTTCCAGAAAAAATACGAGCCCGAGATCAAGCGCCTGCGCAAGCAGTCGGACGCGATCGTGGCTCAGATCGACGCCGCCAAGGTGAAGATCCTCAAGACCCACACCGAGGTCGGCCCGGCAAGCTTCCTCGCCGACGCGCTCCACAGCGACGTCGACACGGTCGTGAAATACCTGATCCTGCTCTTCGTGCTGGTTTTCGACCCGCTCGCGGTCTGTCTCGTCTTCTGCCTGAACCTCGCCATCCGCCTGCGCGAGAAGTACCGCGGCAACGAGACGAAGATCTCCGAGCACTCGATCTCGACGCCGGTCGACCACCGCTTCAGGAAAGCTTCATAACGACCGGACAGGCCACCGCGTGGCCCGGTTCGCGCGCCTCGAGCGCCGGTTCCACCGCGCGGCATGACGCCTCGGCGAACGCGCAGCGCGGGTTGAAACGGCAACCCTTGGGCGGATCGAGCGGCGACGGCGGGTCGCCCTCGAGGAGAATCGGCCGGCGCGCCTTCTCGCGATCGGGATCGGCGCACGGCACGGCCGAGAGCAGCGCCCGCGTGTAGGGGTGCAGCGGGTTCTCGAAAACGCGCGAGGCCTCGCCCAGCTCGACGATCTTTCCCAGGTACATCACCGCCACGCGATCGGCCAGGTGCCGCACGACCGAGAGGTCGTGCGAGATAAACAGGATCGCCACGCCGAGCCGGGCGCGGATCTCGCTCAGCAGATTCACGATCTGGGCCTGCACCGACACGTCGAGCGCCGAAACCGGCTCGTCGGC
>JACQAX010000258.1 GCA_016194795.1 Deltaproteobacteria bacterium
GATGATTTTTTATAACCAGGTCAAGCGCGAGTTCACCCAAGCCAGTTGGAAGCGCGGCCAGATCTATTTTCGCGAAGAGCGGGTCCGCGACGTGCGCCTTACCGGCAACACGATCTCGGCTAAAGTGCAGGGCACTGACGAAGCGGCGTACGAAACCGCCATCGTCATGGCTCGCGGCACGATTTTCAACTCGGACTGCTCTTGCCCGGCCCACCGCCTCTACGAGTCGCACTGCAAGCACGTCGCCGCGCTCACCATCTGGATGCTCGAGCGCGGGAGCCTGCTGCGCTCCGGCGTGGGCGACGAGGACGACGGCGTGGCCGACCTCGACCACTTTCTCGTCCTGCGCGACGTCGACAAGGCGGCCGTCGACGTGCGCCTGCGCGGCCTGATCCGCACCAACGTCCAGCTGCGGCGCGGCCGCTTCATGCTCCGAAAAGACGGCACCGGCGGCATCGTCGAAGGCCGCGACGAGAGCGGGCGCGAGTTCTCGATCCCGATCACCGCGCCCGAGGCGATCGCGCTGCGCGAGCACACGGTGCGCGAGGAGGAGAAGGCCCAGCCCGTCGAGCTGCTCAAGGCCGATCCCGTGGCGTTCGTGCGCGGAATCTTCCTCAACAAGGCCCTGAACGCGATCACCGTCGAGCCGGCCGCGCGCTACTACGATCCGGTCTCGCACGAGGCGCAGGTCGAGACGCTCAACCACCTCGTGCGACAAAGCGAGTTCCGCACCTGGCGCACCCAGGGCGGGCTGTATCTCAAGTTCACGAGCGACGTCGTTCCCGTGCTCGGCTCGCTCGAGGCCGGCAAGATCATCTATCAGGGGCCGGCCGCGCTCGAGAACCTGGCCAAGCTGCTCTCGAGCGAGTACCGTTCGCACATCGTTTTCCACCGTGCGCTCGACGTCGAGATCGACCCGAAGCCGCTCAAGCTCGTCTCGCTCAGCATCGGCAAGAAAACCGACAAGTCGCGGGCGTTGACCTTCGAGTTCAAGAACCACTCGGCGGCGTTCACCTCCGACGAGCTCGCCCGGCTTGCCGAGCAGGGGCTGCTTTCGAGCCAGTACGTCTGGAAGGACAACAAGCTCTACAAGTTCGAAACCTCGCTCAACCAGCTCAACCGCTTCGCCAACCGCAGCGGGGTGGTCTCGCCCGAGACCGAAACGAAGAAGCTCGCCGCGCCCGACGGGTTCGCCACGCTCGACGACGACAGCGCGCACCCGCTGCACCCGCTGGCCGCGTATCGCCTGAGCCTCGAGCTCGGCGTCGAGAACTTCAACGTCGATCCCGACTGGACCGAGTTCCACGAGTGGCGCAAGAATTTCGAGAAGAAGAAGACGCCGCCCCTGCCCGAGGTCGACTACGTCTTCGGCCTGCGCGACTACCAGGCCAACGGGCTTTCGTGGCTCTGGAGCCTTTACCACCGCGGGCTTTCGGCGCTGCTCGCCGACGACATGGGCCTGGGCAAGACGCACCAGGTGCTCGCGTTGCTCACCAGCGTGTACACGAAGAAATCGCTGCGCCCCAAGCACCCGACGCTCGTCGTGGCGCCCACGTCGGTCGTCGCGGCCTGGAGCCAGAAGCTTCAGAAGTACGACACGCAGCTCAAGTGGCACATCTTCCACGGCAAGGCGCGCACCTTGCGCGAGGACGTCGATCTCGTGCTCACCACCTACGGGATATTGCAGAAGGAAGAAGTGCTCCGCTCGCGCGAGTGGCACATGGTCATTCTCGACGAGGCGCAGGCGATCAAGAACTCGTCGACGATCAGCGCGCGCGCCTCTCGCTCGCTCAAGGCGAAGTATCGTTGCGCCATGACCGGCACGCCGGTCGAGAACCAGTCGACGGACCTCTGGTCGATCATGGAGTTTCTGCTGCCCGGCTATCTTGGCTCGCTCCCGCGCTTCAAGCGCCTTTACGGGTCGGGTCGCGAGGCGCCGAGCCCGTACCAGGCCGAGGCGCTCAAGCGCCTCGTGAGCCCGTTCCTTCTGCGACGCACGAAGGCGCAGGTGCTCAAAGAGCTGCCCGAGAAAACCGAGGAGATCATCGACTGCCAGCTCACGCCCGCGCAGAAAAAGGCGTACCGCGCCTGGCTCGCGAGCTCCGAGGCCGACGAGGTTCGCAAGAGCCTCGAGGGGGCGGGCAAGGTCGACTACGCGAGCATCCTCGCGCTCCTCACGCGCCTGAAACAGGTGTGTGACCATCCGCGCCTGCCCGATCTCACGAGCGGCAAGGTGAAGAAGATCACGGCGCTCGATCCGCTCGAGAGCGGCAAATGGGAAGTGCTGGAAGAGCTGATCAGCGAAGCGCTGGGCTCGGAGCTCAAGGTCGTCGTCTTCACGCAGTATCTCGGCATGATCGACCTGATCGCCAACGCGATGAAGGAAAAGGGCGTGGGATATACCGAGCTGCGCGGCGACACGTCCGATCGCGCCGAGCGCCTCAACAAGTTCGCGACCGATCCCGACTGCCGCGTGTTCATCTGCAGCCTGCTCGCGGGGGGCTTGGGCATCGACCTCACGTCGGCCAGCGTGTGCATCCACGTCGACCGTTGGTGGAACCCGGCCAAGGAAAATCAGGCCACCGACCGCTTGCACCGCATCGGCCAGACTCGCGGCGTTCAGGTGTTCAAGCTTCAGACGCCGGGAACGATTGAAGATCGCATCGCGGCTATTATCGAGTCAAAGGTCGCTTTGTCGGGCACGCTCATCGAGGAGAGCCCGGTTGGGCTTAAGTCTTTTTCTCGGAAAGAGTTGCTGGATCTGCTTACGGACCCTGTTGAATAAATATCGGGGGATGAGGCGTTGAGGCATGGCCCATGCCACAGTCCTCAAACCCTCTTTCAGCGAAGGCGGTGCAAAAGTCCCTGCAACCGCTTGCGATACTTCTCCGCGGCCTGGTTATCCTGAGAAACCCGCTTCACCCAGTTCAACAGATTTTCACCAACAAGCGCCAATCTCTCGCGGGCCATATCGTTGAACTTGCCCTGAAACGACCCCGACCGCGGGACCATATAGTTGCAGCCGACGACGAAGACGTTGGCGCCTTCCTGGTGCGCGCGCACGTAACCGTCGGCCCAGCGGGGCGAGAACGAGCGGTCGCTCGAGTCGACGAGCTTGGAGTCGAGGATGTAGCTGCCGTTCTCTTCCGAGAGCCGGAGCTCGCTGACGTACTGGCCGTTGGTGTAGGGCCACGAGACTTCCTGCTCATATTCGATGCGGTACGGGTTGGTGA
>JACQAX010000259.1 GCA_016194795.1 Deltaproteobacteria bacterium
CAACCACGCGAATACGGGGAGATTGTTAAGTCAGAGGGGGGCGGGGTGGCGCCCGACCCGCCCCGGGGGCTTGCCGAATGCACGATCGGCACATTGCCGAACGCACGCACGCCGACGGCTGGCATGCGCGTTGCTTCGTGAGCGTCGCAGCTTGCATCGACACACTATTAAGGAGGCTCCCGTGATACTCGAGTCCATTCGCCGTGCCCGTCTTCTCGTGAAAAGCGTCGCCAACGCCCAGCTCGACGCCATCGACATGCTCATGATCGACCACGTCCGCGTGCGCGCCCTTTTCGTGCAACTCCGCGCGACGCGCAACCTGGAGCGCCGGCACCGGATCTGGGAGCGGATCCGCGCCGAGCTCGAGACGCACACGCGCATCGAGGAAGAGGTGTTCTACCCGGCGTGCGAGAAGGTCGAGCAGCTGCGCGAGCTGGCCATCGAGGCGCGCGAGGAGCACCGCCAGGTGAAGGCGCTGCTCACCGCGATCGACGCGCTGGCGAAGGATAGCGAGAAGTGGAACCCCAAGGTCTATCTCGCCATCGAGAACGTCGAGCACCACGTGCGCGAGGAGGAGAACAGGCTTTTCCCCAGAGTGCGCCTGGCCTTCGATCGCGACGAGCTCAAGGACCTGGGCGAACGCCTGCGCTCCGCGCGCGGTACGTCGAAGAAGGCCTCGAAGACCAAGAAGGCCGCCTGAGCGTTTCGAATTGAGCGGGCGCTCGTGCATTCGGAAATGCGCGGCGCGGGCGGCATGCGATTTGCTTAACAACCTTGCTCATTAACCAACTGTTCCGGGAGGAACGATGAACGAGAATGACGGCTATTCGTACTCGAAGTCGAAGCGGTACACCAGGAAGTGCAACCTCTGCTCGCGGATGTTCGAAGGGCGCAACCCCTACCTGAGATTCTGTCAGAACTGTCGCGCCTCGGTCCGCTATCGTTTCGGCCAGCTCTCGGAGCCCTACGAGATCCTGCTCGGCAACGTCTACCGCAACGGCTGAGCGGGCATCGGCGTGTTCCGGGCCTCGGTGGCTTTTTTTCTCGTGGGGATATTCGTGTTCTTCGCGGGAGTGTTCGGGGTTGCCGGCGTGAGCGGCGAAGTCGGGCGAATCGGGCTCGCCGCGTTCGTCGCGCTCGGGCTCACGAGCGTCATTGCTGCGGCATTTTCGGGGCGGAAACCCCGCTAGCGCCGCGCGCCGGCGGCTGCGGAAGCAGCCGGGTCGGTTTGAGGCTCCACCAGGAATTCTGCGGCATCCGGCTCGTCATCACCAGGCGGGTCGAGAGAACGTCGCGCGCCGGCTCGATCCAGCGGCGAACGGTCGCGATGGCGCGATCCAGGACGAGCGCCGGGGTGAGCAGGCGGGGGAGCATCTTTCCCGCGCTCGCGAGCGCGAAGGCCAGGACCAGCTTGCGAAAGTCGGGGGGCGAGCCGGGGACGGCGATCACGACGTGGCGCGCGCCGTTTTTGAGCTGAACGCGCGTGATCCTGACGGCGCGGGTCCCGCGCCCGAAGCGGGCCAGCTGCGTCGAGAAGCTCGTTCGGCGCGCGAGCGAGTCGATGGCGCGCGTGCCCACCGCGAAGACGACGTGGCTGCGCGGATAGCGCTCGACGGCGCCGACGCAGACGGCCGCCCGGGGCCAGCGCGCGAGCGCGGGGCGGCGGCGCGGAAAGTCGTAAGAAAGGTAAAGCCAGTCGAGGAGGGTGCCGTGCGAGCCGCTCGTCTCGTACGGCTGGCCCGAGATGAGCTCGAGCGGGAACGTCAGCCCCGGGTTCTCGCGCTCGTACTTCTCGGCGAAGCGCTCGAGCGAGATCGCGCCCAGGTCCCAGAACCGGGTCTTCTGCGCGAGCTGGCGAACCGCCTCGAGGCCGTCGCCGCCGACCTCGACCTGCGAGAGGCCCGACGGGCCCCAGCCGCGCTCGATCGCGATGCGAAGGTGATTCACCCGCAGCGGGTCGAGGTTGAGGATCTGCGCGGCGACGAGGTCGTGGGCGAGCGCGTTGTTGGAGACGAGAACGACGCCCAGCTCGTGGCCGCGCTGGGTGACCTGGTTGCCGCCGATGGCCGCGATGATGCCGTCGCTGACCACGATCTGCGGGTTGCAGACCTCGAGCATGTCGGCGACGAACACGTCGCTGAAGGTGCCGCGCGCGAGCCCGCCACCGAGGCGGACGGCGCCACTGAAGCCCTGTGAGAGCACGCTGCTCTTGAGCTTGGGGCAGTAGACCACGACGTGCGAGTCGTGGAACTCCCGCAGCGTGACGATCTCGTTGGACAGGCGCCCCTCGAGCAGCCGCTTGTCCGCTTCGAGAATGCCGCTCGCGAGCAGCAGGCGCCGGTCCTGGTCGGAGAGCACCGGGCCCTTCGAGAGCTGGTAGCGGTAGAGGTCGCAGTCTTCCGAGGCGAGCACCTCCACTTTTCCCGGGAAAAGATTCTCGAGCTCGAAGTAGCCGCGCTGCTTGAACGGGTCGGAGTCGCCGGTGGCCCGCTTGAGCACGCGCTCGGACGGAAACCCGGCGAGCGCGCGGCCGAGGACGGTGGCATCGCCGCTCGGGTCGGCGCGCAACGCCTCGCCGAGCGTGGCTCGCACGACGTCGGGATGCGTGTACGCGTGGCGCGCGATCTTCGGCTCGGCCATCGCGACGTCGGGAACGACCAGAATGCGGTTGCCGGGGCGAAGCTTGGAGAGCGCAAGCGAGGCCCCGCAGTAGCTCATCCCCGCAGCCACCACCCGGTCGATGGCTTCAGGGTTGAGGTAGCCGGTGGGGACAAGACCGACGTAAACGCGAAAGGGGCCGGGGATGCGCTGCATTCCCAATAGTATGCATAAGTTAGCCGGATTCCGAAAGCGAGCGAAGGCCGATTAAATTTGTCGGGAATTGAGATGGCCGGGTGGGGTTGAACTGTGCTAAAAGCCCAGTCGTGCATCCCTCTCAACTTGTTCAAAAAATTACGAATTCCGAAGTCCGCCGCCAGGCGCTTCTGAAGTTTCTTCCGACGACTCGCGAAGAAATGGAGCTGCGCGGCTGGGACCAGCTCGACGTGCTGCTCATCAACGGAGACGCGTACGTCGACCATCCGACCTTCGGCATCCCCGCGCTCGCGCGCTGGTTCGAGCGCAGGGGTTTGCGCGTCGGCATCGTTCCGCAGCCCCGCGTCGATTGTAGCGACGATATCCTGCGCATGGGCCGGCCCCGTCTTTTCGTCGGCGTCTCGGCCGGTACGGTCGACTCGATGATCAACAACTACACGGCCAACAAAAAAGTTCGCAGCGACGACATGTACTCGGAAGGCGGACGGGCGTACCGCAAGATTCCAGTAACGAGCGTAGCGCGCGCGGATGGAGCGCGCGGAGCGGCTTTCAAAGAGGAGAGAATTCGCCCGGACTACGCGACGATCGCGTACGCCAAGCTCGCGCGCCAGGCGTTTCCCGACGTGCCCGTCATCGCGGGCGGCGTCGAGATCTCGCTGCGCAGGCTGGCGCACTTCGACTACTGGCAGAACCGCATCCGCCCCTCGATGCTCGTCGAGTGCGACGCCGACCTCGTCGTCTTCGGAATGGGCGAGCGCACCGCGATCCGCATCGCCGAAGATTTCAAGAAGGCCTCGGAACTTTCCGGTGGCCCGCTCTCGCTCTCCCACGACGCCACTCGCGCCGCTTTGAAGCGCCTGAAAGGCGAGCGCGGCATCGCGTTCACCTGCTCGCGCGAAGAGTCGAAAGAGATCCAGCCGCGCCTGAAAATCCCGTCGTTCGAAGAAGTTCGCGACGACAAGCGCAAGTTCTCGAAGGCCGCTTACTTCATCGAGTATGAGGCGAGCCCCTACAACGGCCGGCGCCTCATGCAGGACCACGGCCAGAAGACGGTCGTCATCAACCCGCCCGCGTTGCCTCTCTCGCAAGAAGAGATGGACTCGATCTACGAACTGCCCTTCTGCAAAGAGCAGCATCCGATGTACAAAGAGCGCATTCCGGCGGCCGACATGATTCGCTTCTCGGTCGCCTCGACGCGTGGCTGCTTCGGCGGCTGCTCATTTTGCGCTATTACCCTGCACCAGGGGCGCATC
>JACQAX010000260.1 GCA_016194795.1 Deltaproteobacteria bacterium
CTCGCAAACCTTGGGCGACTTCAAGCGCCAAGGCGACAAGCATGTTCCGCGAAATCGAGAGTACTTCATTCAGAAGTGGAAGAAGGATCCATCCGCTGGCGTTGCTTCGGTTGCGACCAAGCTCAAACGTACCTGGCGCAATATCAAGATGCGCTGGGACTATATGTAGGCATGAGTTGTTGCGGCATGGCCCATGCCTCAACGCCCCAACCCCCCAAACAAAAATGGGCCGTATCCTTTGGCAGCCACTCCGCCGGATACGACCCATTTCGTCTTTAGAGGAGACGTTCCCGTTCATTTCAATCCGAGGAGAGGAGGCCTCGAACTGCTTTTGATCCAAACAAGCCTGTAAACCACATCCCTGTTACCTGGCCGCCGCGTCCTTGCAGCTTTTGCATCCGGGCTCACACTTCCCTGATGCAGCCTGATTACCTGCTTGCCCCAACTGGATCCGAGAACACTTTGAGATTCTCTCGACGACTTCTACTTCCTTGAAGTCTTGCGCCTACCTTGGCGCCGTCCGCGACTCTCGCTGACATGTATTGCAGCCCCCGTACCAACTCTCGGCCGCCCGCAAAACTGGGCAAATTGCGGCTTTTTGAGCCTGGGCTCGGCTGTAGAGGCCGCGAAAGCCGCTGCCAGGCCGGATCCGCGCTCCCAAAGTGAAACCGATCATCTTTTGGGATGACACCACCGGGGGCATTTCGGCTCCAGCCGGAAAAGCAAAAACGCCGCAGCGCGTTAGCACTGCGGCGTTTCGACTTTCTAAGCTTGGGCCGGATCGTTACTGGATGTCGTAAGCGCGTTCGAAGGTCTTCGACGAGCGCTCGATCAAACGACGCTCGGTCACGAGCTCGGGGTTCTTCTGCTTGCGAGGCGCGACGAACACCTGGGGCAGCCATTTGCGCGGGTCCGTCACGGCGTCCTTGAGCTGGAAGCCGGTGACGCCCTGGTAGCTGAACGGGTTGGTGTTGGCCTTGATCACGTAGCGAGGCAGGATCGCGTACTCGAGGGCCTCGACGGTGCGGTCGGCGAGCTTGCGCATGACGACGGCGTCCTTGAGGTTGGCGCGCACTTCGTCGTTATCGGCCGGGACGTAGTCCACGGCGCGAGTCTGGAAGAAGTAATGCCAGATGTTGCCCTTCGTGTCGCGGCGGCTCTTCTTGGGGATCATCATCTTCTGCATCTGCTCGTTCTGGAGCAGCATGCCGACGAAGCGCACGCGCGCGAGCTCGTCTTCGGCGACCGTGCCCTGCTTGTCGGGCTCGACGTGCAGCTTGAGCTGATTGAAGACGGCGGGATAGCTCGCGCAAGCCGGGTCGGTCTCCATCGCCGCTTTCGCGTAATCGAACGAGGCCTTGGGCACTTCGGTGCGGGCCCAGAGCAGCAGCTCATCGAAGCGCTTGGTGGTGAGCGCCGGGTCGGCGAGCTCCTTGAGCACGAGCTTCTGCTTCTCGGTGTACGGCTTCTCGAACGCCTTGTTGAAGGCGAGCGCGCACGGATGCGTGTCGTTGGACGTCGAGACGTCGGCTGAGTCGCCGAGCTTGATCTCGACGATGTTGAAGTCGTTCTTCTCCTTGGCGGCGATCTCGTATTTGAGCTCGCCGTAGGCGTCGTTCAGCTCCTGCTGCGTGGTCATCATGATGAACTGGCTCAGCGGGTTGAACATGTCGGTGAAGTGGCGGATCTTGTGCGGCGGGTTCGGATTGAGGAGGTCGCGGTTGCGCCAGTAGCCGAAGAGCCACGTGTTGGCCATGCGCTGGCGCACGACCGCGTTCTGGCGGGGCTGGAGCTTGGCTTCGACGTACTTGTAGAACGCGTCGAGGCTCTCGGGAAACTTCTCGGCGGCGCCCAGCATCGGGTTCTGGCCGGCGAAAACCACGGGCTGCCAGTTTTCGGAGAACTTCGTCGACAGGCTCGCGAGAAGCTCGTCGGACTTCTGCTCGTTCCAGGCGACCCCGAAGAAGAACGGGTCGCTTCCGATCTTGGCCTTGAGGCGGTTGAAGCGCTCGATGTCGTTGCGCGGCGGAACCATGAGATCGGCGTAACGCGCGATCATCGCCGGGCTCAAGTCGGCAAACGCCGGCGTCTTGAGACCGGGAACCGAGTGGCCCGGCGCGCGCAGCATCTGCGCCACGTCGGCGTCGAACTTCGCCTTGAACTTCTCGAGGATGGCCTTCGGGTCGGCATCCTTCGGCAGCTTGTTCTGAAACGCATCGAGGATTTCCTGCGTGATGCCGATCGCCGCGAGCTTGGCGGGCGCGGTCTCCTCGCCGTCTTTCAGCGCGGCGGTGATCCGGGTGTTGAGGAAATCTTCGAAGACGGCGTCGTTCATCGCGGCGTTGTCGAGAAAGAGGACCTTGCGGATCGCATACTCGAGGCGCTCGTACGGGACGGCGAGCGACATCTTCTTCATCTCGGACTCGTTGTCGAGGAGGCCCGCGATGGTCTTGAGCACGAAGAGCTGGTTGAGCTCGACGTTCATCTCGGAAACGAAAGCCTGGCGCACGACCGGATCCTGGGGATCCTGGTTCTTGCTGCGCGCGTATTTCTCGATCGTCGGGTCGCCCATGAGCTTGAAGAGGTCGTGGGCGAAGATCTGCTTGAGGTACTGGCCCGACGAGTCGGGCTGCATGCCGCGGAAGTCGATGCCGCCGAGCTTCGGGTCGTCCTCGCCACCGCGGTAGAAGTCGCCGCTCATCTTCATCAAGTCGCCGGGCGAAAGAAAGATGCTCGGTTTTCCGGACTTGGAACCCATGAGCTTATCGAGCAGGCTGCCGCCGCCGCCGGCCACGTTGATGACGCCGGGCGTACCCTCTTGCTGCTGGGCGAACGCGACCGGAACCGACGACGAGAAGATCAGAATTCCCAAAAGGGCCTGCAACCGCATGAAACCTCCGCGTGAGCTTAGAAAATTGAACGGCATGTTTTAACAGTTGACACGCGCCGTGTCAAAATAAATCAGACTATTTTAGTCAACTTTTAGCAGCTTCACAGGAATACGCCTCGCCTCTCCCGAATTATTCCGCTAGTTTAGCGCTCGAAAGCGAGACTCCACCGATGCCGAACCGCCTCCACCAGGAATCAAGCCCTTACCTCAAGCAGCACGCCGGCAACCCCGTCGACTGGTACCCCTGGGGCGAAGAGGCGCTCGCCAAGGCCCGGGCCGAGGACAAGCCGATCTTGCTGTCGATCGGCTACAGCGCCTGCCACTGGTGCCACGTCATGGAGCACGAAAGCTTCGAGAACGCCGACATCGCCCGTCTCATGAACGAGAACTTCGTCAACATCAAGGTCGACCGCGAGGAGCGCCCCGACCTCGACCAGATCTACCAGAACGTCGCGCAGCTCATGACCCGCAGCGGGGGCTGGCCGCTCACCGTTTTTCTCACCCCCGACCTCTCGCCGTACTTCGGCGGCACGTATTTTCCGCCCGAGGACCGCTATGGCCGGCCGGGCTTTCCGCGCGTCCTGCAGGCGCTCTCGGATGCGTATCGCAACGATCGGGGCAGCGTCGTCGAGAACGCCAAGCGCCTCACGGCCGCGATCGCGCAGATCGAGGGCAACCGCGTGCCCGAGCACAAGCGCCCGGACGCCGCGTCGCTACGCAAGATCGCCGACGCGATGCTTGGCGCCTATGACTGGCACAACGGCGGCTTCGGCGGCGCGCCGAAGTTTCCGAACACGATGAACTTGAGCTTCCTGTGGCGTTTCGGCCAGGCGTCGGGCTTCGGCATGGCCTCGGAGGCCGCGGTGCACGCGCTCACCAAGATGGCGCGTTCGGGGCTCTACGACCACCTGGGCGGCGGCTTCCACCGCTACTCGGTCGACGCCGAGTGGGCCGTGCCCCACTTCGAGAAGATGCTCTACGACAACGCGCTCCTGCTTCGCCTCTACGGCGAGGTGCTCCTCACCGGGCCCGAGCTGCGCGAGGAGGACCGCGCGCTCTTCACGCGCGTGCTCGCCGAGACCACGCAGTACGTGCTGCGCGAGATGACGATGCCGGAGGGTGGCTTCTACTCCACGCAGGACGCCGACAGCGAGGGCCACGAGGGAAAGTTCTTCGTCTGGGATCCGCAGGAGCTGGCCCGCCATCTCTCGCCGGCCGAGGCGAAGGCGTTCGCCGAGCGCTACGGCGTGACCGACGCGGGCAACTTCGAAGGCTCGCGCCAGACGGTTCTGGCGCTGCAGGCGGCCGGCCCCGGCGCGAGCGAGCACGAGAAGCTCGTCGAGGACGCGCGCCGCAAGCTCTTCGACGCGCGCGAGAAACGCGTGAAGCCGGGTCGCGACGAGAAGGTCATCGCGAGCTGGAACGGCCTGATGATCTCGGGGCTCACCTGGGCCGGGCGCGCGCTCAGGCTGCAGGGCCAGGGGCCGCTGGCCGAGCAGGCGCTGGAAACCGCGTTCGTCGCCTACGAGTTCGTGCTCGGCTCGATGTCGCGCGCCGGCGACGGCGACGGGGCCACGCGCCTGTGGGGCGTGTACAAAGACGGCAAGGCCCGCTTCAACGCCTATCTCGACGACTACGCCTTCATGGCGATGGCGGCCCTCGACCTGGGCCGCGCCTGCGAGGACGCAAGCGAGCTCGCGACGCTCACGGCGCAGGCGCGCTCGTGGGTGGACGTGGCGCGCAAGCGCTTCGCCGACCGCGAGAACGGCGGCTTCTTCTTCACGAGCGACGACCACGAGAAGCTCATCCAGCGCCCCAAGGGCATCTACGACCAGGCGATTCCCTCGGGCAACTCGGTGCTGACGATCGCTCTGGCCGCGCTGGGCGAGCTTTTTCCGGAAGAGCCGTATGCTTCGGAGGCCGACGAGCAGCTCTACAAGTTCTTCCCCACGCTCGAGAAGGTGCCGATGGGAATGGGCGAGCTCGCGTGCGCGGCGCTGCTCGCGCAGGCCGGGCCGGTGACCGTCGCGGGGCGCGAAGCCTGGCGCGCCTGCGCGCATCCGAACCTGTTTCAGAAGAAGACGGAGAACGTGGCCCATGCCAACGAGCTGCTGATCTGCCACCGGAGGACGTGTGACCTGCCGCTCACGTCGGCCGACGATGCCAGGGTGCTCGCGCTGAAGAAGACGGTGCTTCGCTGAGACGCGCGGCGAGCTCGGGGCTCCGTCCCGCTAGCGAGCTTTCCGGCGCTGATTGACCCTCGTTCCCAGCGCGACCTCGGTCTTCGACAAGAACGCGCGAAACGCCGCGAGCTCGGTCTTCGTCAGCGCCGCGCGCTGGAGCACCGGCCGCAGCTTTTCGAGAAGGCGCTCGCCCCGCCCCCCTTCCTCGAGCCCGATCGCGGCGACCGTTCGCTTCCAATGCGCCAGCAGCGTGGACACCTCGCCGAGAGGCGCGAGGTCTGCCGCCCCGGCCGAAGCCGCTCCCGAAGCGCTCTCGAAAAGATGGGCCAGAGCGACGGCCACCGCATGGCTGAGATTCAACGAGGGCATCGCCTTTCCCGTCGCGAAGGTGCAGACGTGGGTGCACGCCGCGAGCTCGGCCGCGGTGAGCCCCGCGTCCTCGCGCCCGAAGACGAACGCCGTGCGCGCCCCGCTCGCGAGGGCGGCCAGCCCGCCGACGCGCACCGAGGGCCGGCGCGTCGCGCCCGTCCGGCGCGTGAACGCCACGGCGAGCTCGCAGTCGGCGAGCGCCGCCGCGAGCGACTCCTCGATCCGAATCGCGTCGAGCGTCGCCGTCGCCGGGCCCTTGCCGTAGCGGTAGGCCTCGGGGCTTCTCACGTCGCACGCGGGCGTGACGACGCGCACGTCGGCGCAGTCGAAGTTCGTCGCCACGCGCGCCACGGCGCCGACGTTGCCGGCATAGAGAGGGCCGACGAGCACGATCCTCGGCGAGGCTCGCTCAGGCCGCCCGCGCGCCACTTTTAATTCGCCTGCCGCGCAGCTTGAAGTGCAGCCAGACGGCCACGACGAGCATCGGCACGCTGATGAACTGCGAGGTGGTCATGACCTCGTCGATGACGTAGCCGCGAATGAGGTCGCCGCGGTAGATCTCGAGAACGTAGCGCGCGATCGCGTAAACGCCGACGAACCAGACGGTGATCTCGCCTTCGTAACGCTTGCGCGTGCGCCGCAGCCAGAGCGGGACGAACATGATGACGAGCACCAGGAACTCGTAGAGCTGCGTCGGGTGGAGATGGCCGAGCTGGCGCTCGTTGGCCATGATGACCCCCCACGGAAGGTCCGTCGGCGTGCCGTAGCAGCAGCCGCCGAGGAGGCAGCCGATGCGCCCGATCGCCAAGCCGATGCAGATGCCGTACGCGAACGTATCCATCACCGGCCAGAACGGCATCTTGTAGCGCCGCACGTACCAGATGAGGAAGAGCCACGACGCCAGGAGCCCGCCGTAGTACACGAAGCCCGCGCGCAGGTTGAAGGCGATCGACACGAGATCGATGTTGGGCTCGTTCATGCGCGTGAAGACGTACACCACGCGCGAGCCCAGCAGGCCCATGAGGAAGACCCAGACCACGAGCCTCGTCATCTGGTCGCGGTCCCAGCCGTAGCGCTTGGCCTCGAAGTTGACGGCCACGAGCCCGGCGAGCACGCCGAGCGCCATCATCAGCCCGTAAGTAAAAAGCTCAAATGATCCTAGCTTGAAAAGAATGGGATACATCGGCATATTACGCTAGCAGGAGAAACCCGAATGCAAAAGCAAAACAAGATCCTCATCTCGCTCTCCGCCCTACTGTTTTTCGCGGCGCTCTCGCACCCCGCGCGGGCTTCGGCCGACCGCCAGGCGTTTTACGGCTTCAGCCCCGGCCTCGAGGTCGTGAGCAACAACGGCTCGGGCACGGGTTTCTACATCCAGGGCTTCGGGGGCTACGCCTTCAGCCCGCTGGTGGCGACCGGCCTGCATCTCGGCTACTCGAACGTCGGCGGTGTCGGCCTTAAGGTCGTCGACTTCGGCGGTTTTCTCGAGCTGAAAGACGACAACAGCGGCCTTTTCGGCAAGGTCTACCTCGACGGCATGAACGCGTCGGCGTCCGACTCGACCCACGGCGTGAGCGGCTCGCAGCTCGCGTTCGCGCCGGGCGTGGGCCTCGGGATGCTCATCCCCTCGGCCGGCTCGTTCCACCTCGTCCCCGAGGTGAATTACCGCGTGGCGCTGTTCTCGAGCTCGGTGAACGTCATCACGATGAGCTTCGGGCTCATGTGGGACCTGTAGCCCGGCGTTCGAGCCTCAGCCGCCCTTCGCCTTCAGAATGTCGTCGAAGCTCTGCTTCTTGTCCGGAAAAAAAATCACCGCGTCCGAATAGAGCTGGTCGACGGCGACCTTGAGCCCGCTCTCCTGCGAAACCTGCAGCATCACCGTGTAGAGCCGAAGGTCCTTCACGCCGCGCTGGATGAGCGCGCGCCCCTGGTCGATCGTGAGCTCCTTGCGCCCGTCCCTCGCGCACGAGCCGGTACTCGAGGAGCGCGAGGATGATCTCCTTGAGGATGTTCAGGCGCCCGCTCGCCGTGACGGCCGCCTTGCGAAAGAGCTCGAGCGCGCGCGTGTGGCCGAGCTTCGTGCTGAGATAGTATTTGCCGCAGACGACGAGCGCCGCGCAGACGTACTTGATGAGCGTCTCGTCGCGGTCGTCGAGGTTGGTGAAGACGGAGTAGTATTTCTCGATGTCCTCGTAC
Organism: Deltaproteobacteria bacterium; assembly: GCA_016194795.1. Classification (GTDB taxonomy): domain Bacteria; phylum Bdellovibrionota; class UBA1018; order UBA1018; family UBA923; genus JACQAX01. The sequence continues at coordinate 7,639 of JACQAX010000260.1, forward strand.
TTGCCGATGACGATCGCCAGGCGCAGCACCTCGGCCAGCCGCTTGGGGTTCGCCGGAAAATATTGCGAGAGCTTGCGGACGACGTCGTAGGCGGCGACGTGCTCCTGCTCCTTCATGAGAACGTCGTAGAGGCCGACGAGGCACTTGTAATGGATGCGGTTGTAGTCGAGCCCCTGCTGGAACTTGTCGCGCGCGACGTCGAGCGCCTGGCGGATGACCTTCACCTGGCCGAGATAAGCCATCGCGAGCGAAGGGCTCGGATCGAGCGGTATCGCCTCGGTGAACTTGGCCTCGGCGCCGTCGAGGTCGCCGTCGGCCATGAGCCGCTTGCCCTCGTCGATGTGCACGACGTAGGCGCGCGGCCGGATCTTCTCGAGCGCGGCCTTCATGATCGTGCGGCGCACGAGCTCGGGGGTCAGCGGCTTGAGGATGTAGGCGTCGATGTCCTCCTCGGCGGATCGCGCCACGGCCGTCTGGGACGTGTTGCCCGTGACGATGACGAAGAGGCACTCCTTGCTTTCGTCCGGACGGCTCTCGCGCTGCTTCTGGAGCAGCTCCAGGCCGCAACGCTTGCCGAGCTCGTACTCGGCCACCACGATGTGCGGCTTGTCGCTCGCGATGGCGGTCTCGGCCTGGCTGAAGGAGTTGACGAGCACCGTGAGGTTGGGCTTGGCGCCGAGCTCGCGAAAGACATTGAAGAGCCCCGAGCGCGCGGTCGAGCTCGGGTCGGCGATCAGGATCTTGCGCGTGGCGAGATATTTGGCGAAGCTCTCGGCTTCTTTTTTGGGATCGAGGTTCGCCATCGCCGCTAGCCTCTCACGGCCGCGAGAAACCGGTTGATCTCGAGCTGGCGGCCGGAGAAGAGCGCGAGCAGGCGCTCCCAGCTCTCCTCGTCGTACTGGACGAGATCGATGTGCGCGCGCACGCGCTTGTCGTCGTCCTCGTCGAGCTTTTCGATGCCGCGCACCTTGCCCGTCGCCTTGAGCACCGGCGCGCCCTTGCGCGCCGAAGCGTCGGCGCGCGCGATCTCGATCATCACGCCGTGCGAGACGTTGCAGCTTCCCGCTGGAAGCCCGAGGACGAGGGCCTTGTCGCCGAGCTCGTCGAGGGTGACCTGCTCCGCCGGCACGACTCCCGACCCCGAAAGCAGATTCTGGAAATGGACGTCGAGCCGCACCGACACGAAGTCGGCGGCGCGAATGAGCTCGTCGTCCTGCTGTGCCGGCGCGGACGGCGGCGCGGGCCGTTGTGGCTTCTTACCCATGGTTGAATCGAGTGTACCCCAAGGCGGCCGTAGCCTAAAGCCTCACATCTGTCGAAAACCTAGACGGCGATCCGCCCGAAGCGTCCGTCTTTTCGCGCACCTGCGCCGCCCGAAATCCGGCACCTCCGTTGCAACACCAGACCTTCATGAAATACAGCGCTTGGTCGTGGTGGGCTCGCATCCTTTTCGTTTTCGTCGGCATGCTCCTCGGTGGGTTCTCGATGTTCGCCGCCTACGCCGATGACGGGATCGCCTGCGCAACCCAGAGCATCCCCGGCGTCGCCGAAGTCGGTTACGACGCCTATGGCCGGCTCGCCAAGCTCGAGAATCTTCAAGACGGCAGCGAAGCGCACGTCATGTTCGACGCGAAGGGCAAGTACCTGAGCACGATCGGCGTCAACCGCCTCCGCCAGTTCCCGTCGAAGGACAAGAAAAGCACCATTGAGAAGCTCTTCCCGCACCACTGGGCCGAGTATGCGCCCGATGGCCGCATGACCCATTATCAGATCTATACGGCCAGCCGTCAGCTCGACTTCGAGATCCCGGCCGATCTCGACCTCGAGTCGCTGCGCGATCCGCAGTCGCACGAGATCGTCTTCACCGGCGCTCCGAAGAGCTGCGACTCCTACTTCTCGAACTGCAAGACGCTCGAGCCGCGCAAGGTCGTCGTCGAGTCCCAGCTCCACGCCTCGAAGGACTCGTGCGTCGAGTTCGCCGGCATGCGCTTCGCCGTCCAGCGCGGCGGCGCCCAGCCGCCCGTCGCGGCCCCGAAGATCGAAAGCCAGGCGCCAGCCCCCAAGCAGCTCCCGAACCAGCCCGGCGCCGACATCCCGGTCGGACCTAAAGATCGCAAGGTGTGCATCGAAGGCGGCTGCATCATCGTGCACGAGGACGACCAGGGCGCCGACCAGACCGACGCCGAGTAACGAGAAAAGCTCGGAATTCGGCGCAAGCCCGCGCTCAGAACTCGATCAGCGCGCCCTCGACGCTCAAGCCCGGACCCATCGCAACCAGAAGCCCCAGCTCGCCCGGCAAAGCCGCTCGCGCGCGCAGGCTTTCCTCGAGCACGAAGAGCACGGTCGGCGACGACATGTTGCCCTGGCGCGCGAGCACGCGGCGGCTCGCCGCGAGCGCCTCGCCTCCATCGACGCCGAGCGCTCCGAGCTCGGTTTCGAGGCGGTCGAGGATGAGCCTTCCCCCGGGGTGCACGAGCCAGCGCGAGATCTCGCGCGCGCCCAGGCCGTAGCGGCCGAGCAGCTCGCCGATCACGTCGCGCGCGAGCGGAAGAATCGAGTCGGGCACGTCGCGCGAGAGCAGCACGCGCAGGCGCCCGGCCTCCTGGCGAAAGCCCATCTGTCCGATCAGCTCGCGGTCGGCACGCGACGAAAAGCCCACGATCCGCGGCGCGAGGCTCGCGCGTCGGGCGCCGACCCGTTCGCGCGCGGGCGCGGCGACGACGAGCGCCGCCGCTCCGTCACCGAAGATCGCGTTCCCCACCACGCTCTCGAGGTCGCTCCCGTCCATCCAGTACGTCGCCGAGCAGACCTCGGACGACACGACCAGGACGTGGCTGCCGGGATGACGCTCGGCGAACTCGGTCGCGCGCTCGAGCGCGGGTACCGCCGCGTTGCAGCCCTGGCCGACGAGGTTCGCGGTTTTAGCGCGCGCGCCGAGACCGAGCTCGCGCGCCACGAGCTGGCTCAAGCCCGGGCAAAGATAACCGGTGCAGCTCGTCGCGACCAGGTAGTCGACGTCGGCCGCGTCGAGGTCGGCGCGGTCGAGCGCCTTGCGGCAGGCTTCGGCGCCGAGCCGCGGCGCCCAGAGCGCATAGTGCTCGGCGAACCAGCGCGGGTCGTTCGTGAGGCGGTGGCCGGTTTCGAGCGCCAGCGAACGCGTCACGATGCCGCTGCCATCGAAGATCGCGCGCAGGCGCTCGCGGCCGTAGCCCGCGAGCTCGAAGACCTCGTCCTGCGTAAAGCGCCGCGGCGGAGCCGAGGTGCCCAGCGCGAGGATCTCGGCTGCGTTGGCGGGCGCGAGCGTCTTCGTCACCCCTCACAAGCTAGTGAAGCTTTCCGGGATCGGCAAGCGCTCACTTTAGGCGCTTCAGTCCGAGCACGGGCGAAAGGATGAGCAGCATGACGGGCACCGCGGCGAAGCACACGACGATGAAGGCCCCCGCCGGCAGGTCGAGCTTGTAGCTGAGCACCATCCCGACGAAGCTCAGGAAAAAGCCCAATCCCCAGCCGAAGAAGAGCCGCTGTCGCACGGTCCTGAAAAAGAGCGTGCTCACTGGCCGTCGAATGACGCACCGATGAGCTGTTTGCGGAAAACGAAATGCACGAGCGACACCACGCCGTAGATGCCCGACGTCTTGATGACGTCGTGCCAGGTCACCCAAAGCACCTGGCCGACGAGCAAGTCCTTGATGTGCTCGGCGCCGTGGGCGATGCGGTCGACGACGAGCACGACCGCCGCCGACGCGAGCGCGTAGACGATGCCGATGATCGCCTCTTGCGAGAAGAGCTTCTCGTGCCGGCGCGCGAGCGCAAAAAGCGCCGCGGCCGCGAACGTGCTGCCGAGCGAGATGAAGTACGTCGCCGCCGACCCGTGCTCGAAGCCGAAGAGGATCGCAACGGTCGCTCCGAACGCCGCGACCTGCGCGAGGCTCAGGTCGACGAAGATCACGCCGCGCGCGAGAACGTGCAGCCCGAGATAGCAGTGGATGCCGGCCAGGATCAGGCACATCACGAACGGAGCGGCCAGGAACTGGAGCGCCTCAAGCGCGTGCGTTCCCATGCATCACTTCCCTTCCACCGTCGAGACGAGCTTCTCGTACAATTCCTCGAGCGTGCCCGTGCCGGGCGCGCCGTCGACGGCGACCGCGACGGTCGCCGAGCGAAGGCTGGGCACCGACTCCTTGATGCGCGTGGTGACGGTGGGGTCGAAATAATTCTCGACGAGCACGAGGGGGATCTTCTGCTCCTTGATCTGGCGGATCACCTCGAGAATGTGGCCGCTCGTCGGCGGAATGCCGGGCTTGGGCTCGAGGATGGCGGGGTTCTCGATCTTGAAGCGGTCGAGGAAGTACGTGAGCGTCTTGTGGTAGGTCACGGCCTTCTTCACGCCCGACTTGGCGATGCGCGCGCTCCAGCCCTTCGTCTTCTCGACGAGCCGCGCCTGGTAGGCCTTGGCCCGCTCGGCGAACTTGGCCGCCACCGACCCGTCGAGCTCGCCCAGGCGCTCGGCC
>JACQAX010000261.1 GCA_016194795.1 Deltaproteobacteria bacterium
CGGCACGTGGTTGAGGACGTTTTCGGCGAGGTGCGTGGCGTGCATGATGCCGCCGACGACCGACTTCTGGAGCTTCTCGGCCGGCTTATGGAGCACCTTGAAGAGCGCCGGGATCACGACGATGGCGATGAACATCAGAATCAGCGTGCCGATGCCCATGAAGATGCCGAAGTGCTGGATCGGGCGGATCTTGAAGGTGATGAGGCTCATGCCGCCGGTGAACGTCGCCATCGTCGCCATCGCGAGCGGCGAGAACACCGTCGAGACGGCGCGCGTGAGGGCCTGGCGGAAGGTCTGGTGGTGGGCCGTCTCTTCCGAGAGCACGTGATAAACGTGGATGCCGTACTCGCTGCCGATGACGACGAGCACGACCGGGAGCGTGGCCGAGATGATGAGGATCGGCTCGCCGTAGTAGCCCATGAGGCCCATCGTCCAGATGATGCCGACGAGGATGCCGGCGAGCGGGAGGATGACGCCGTTCCAGCTGCGGAAGATGCCGAGAAACGACAAGAGGATGAGCCCGACGGCCAGGAGGACGAATACGATGATGTCTTTCTCGATGCTCGCGTTGAGCTGGTAGTTGATCTCGGGGTCGCCGACGAGCGTGATCGTCACGCCGGGAACGGACGCGCGCAGCGGCTCGATGGCCGAGGCGATGGCGTTGTGGATCTCGGCGAGGTCGGCGCTGTCGTAGGCGGTGGCGAGGATGAGCGACGAACGGAAGTCTTTCGAGATGAGGCGGCCATAGTAGAACGGGTCGTGTGCGAGCCGGTTCTCGAACTCGGCTTCCTCGATGCTGCCGGACGGCAGCTTGGCCAGTAATTTTTCCGACGAGATCCCGTCGGGCGAGCTCTGGACGCTCTTCACGGTCGAAAGCGACATGAGGCTGTCGCGCTTGACGACTTTGATGCCCTTGAGCGTGTTGGTGAGCTTCTGGATGAGCTCGAGCGAATGCCCGTCGGTAACCTTATAGCCGGGCTGCGCCTCGACGGCGATGATCACCTGGCGCATGTTGGCAGCGAAGGTCTTGCGAACCTCTTTCACCGACTTCACGAGCTCGTTGAACGCGGGCAGGCTGTCGTTATCGAAGCCGCGCGCGATGGTGATGCGCTTGATGCCGGGAACCATGCAAACGGTCACGGCGAGGACGGCCAACAAGATGTACGGAGCGTAACGATCGATGAATTTTACGAAAAACTTCACACTTCTTCCCTTCGCAACTGGGAGAAGCATTGCAGGCTCGGGACCAGTTTGAAACGCGCTCCAGCTCCTTGAAATGACGCGTTTTTGGGGCGCGGGCTCAAAGATGTCCTGTTCGTTTTCTGAAACTCTGTCTAGAATGGTTACACTTATGCGGGGTTGGGCGACGGCGGTTCCCGTCATTATATGCGTGCTTTTAGCGACTTCGACCGAATGGTCGCTCGCCGCGACGCTCGAGGCGAAAAGCCCCGCCGGAAAGCTCTCCAACGCCTTCAGCTCGTTCAGCCAGGGGCTGCGCGGGTACAACTCGTATCAGGAGCGCTTCGACGGCGAGCTGCAGGAGGACGTGTCGCTCACCTTCTCGGAGACGGCGGCGATCAACGCGCGCGTCACGCCATGGGCGTGGTGGCGCCTGCCCGAGGCGATCGGCGCCGCTCCCCGCTCGAGCCTCGCGCAGTTCGAGCTCAAGGAGGGCTGGGTCGAGCGCGTCGGCTCGACCTTCGACCTGCGCGTGGGCAATCAGATCGTCACCTGGGGCGCGGCCGACCAGATCAACCCCACCGACGTCTGGAACCCGCGCGATCTTTACGACCCGCTCCAGAGCACGAAGCTTCCCCTCTTCATGGTGAAGGCCAAGATCCACCCGCCCGAGACCGAAAGCCTCGCGCTCGAGCTGATCGTCTCGCCGTTCTTTCGCGAGACGCGCCTGCCGGTCGCGTTCACCGATACCGCCACCGAGATCAACCTCACCGACTCGCGCTGGCTCATCTCGGTGCCGTCGACGGTCGACGCGGGCGGCGGCCTCGTCGCTCCCCTCCATTACGTGATCACGCCGGCGACCTATCCCAAGACCTGGCAGGCCGGCGGGCGGCTGCAGCTCCTGCGCCTGGGCGGCTGGGATTTTTCGGGCTCGTATTATAACGGCGTCGAGAGCACGCCGCGCTTCGCGATCACCCGCAAGGGCTCGGCGAGCTCGGCCGCGCTTCCCATCACGCTGACGCTCAACCCGTCCTTCCACCGCCAGGAAGTCATCGGCGCCGACGGCGCCGGCTCGATCTCGCTCTTCAGCCACGAGATCGGAACCCGTTTCGAGGTCGCCTATTACCATCGCGACAACTCGAGGGCTCAGAGCGCCCCGCCTGAGTTCCAAGCCGACCTCACCAAGGACGACTACATCCACGGCGTCGTGGGCCTCGACTACACCTTTCCCAAAAAGCTGCTCGGAACCGTGCTGTACGCCAACGCCATGTACGTGAAGTACAAGCGCGTCCAGGGCAAGGAAAGCCAGACCGGCCGCGCGGTCATCACGGGCCTGCCCAACACCCAGCCCTGGGACAGCGACTTCGTCCTCTATCTCGAGGACCGCATCGGAAGCGCCTTCAAGCTCACGGCCAACGGCATCTACAGCACCGAGCACGGCGACGCCTACGCGAGCCCCGGCGCGCTCTACAACTGGACCGACAACTTCAAGACCCAGCTCAGCGCCGACTTTTTCGTGGGCTCCGTCGGCGGCTTCTTCGGCCAGTTCAAGGACAACCGCCGCGTGAACCTCGTCGCGAGCTATTCTTTCTAGGAGATTTCCGTGATTCGACGCCGTCTCTCCGCAGCCTTGCCGTTACTTTTCGCGATCGCGTTCGCGGGCTGCTCGTTCAAGCAAGCCGAGCCGGGCACCGGCTTCTCGGTGAAGCTGGTTCCGGATCCGGCTCTCAAGCAGTCGCTGGAAACCCTCTTTGCCGGAATCGCATCCACGCCGACGCAGCTCAGCGACCTGAACTGCTTCGCCGTGAACGCGCGGGGCGGCAACATTCCGGGCAACGGCTGCACTCCCGTCCCGATAGGGGTCTTCAACGGCTTCGCCGCCGGAAGCGGCTCCGTCTTCAAGGTCGTCGTTCCGACGGGCTCGACGCTGAGCTTCGACGCGTTCGGTCTCCAGTCCACCGCCGGCTGCCCGTTCACCGGCGACGGTACGAGCATTCCCAATACCAACGGCTCCAGCATCGGCAACGTCTACCTGCTCGGCACGACGACGGCCGATCCGGCGGCGGCCAACAACGAGATCACCATCCCGATCGCCTTCAGCGCCACGCGCCTCGAGTCCTGCGGCAGCTCCGGGCCGACGACGGTCTTCTTCGACGACTTCAGCTCGGGAGCGGCTCTCTCGAGCGACGGAAAAGGCTGGACGGCCTCCGGAACGGATTTCGGCATCGCCGGGGGCGTGGCCGCTCCGATCATCGCGGGCTCGGCGGACCATGCCCCGGCCGTCAACGCCGGCGCGACCACCCATACCATCAAGGTCGACATCGAGGTGAACAGCATCACGATCGCCGGCTCCGGCTCGGTCACCTTCGCCGTCGGCGTTTCGAACATCGTCGCGACGAGCTCGGTCGACGTGCTCGGATGCGCCGCCACTTTCAATGCGTCCGGCGGCGGAGCGGTCGCGCCGACGACCCTCGACCTCAGCGCGGGCTCGTCGTCGACCCTGTCGCTGAACCCGTCGAGCGTGAGCACCTCCCCGGGGCTCACCGTCGGTGCCGGCATCTACTACCGGCTCCAATGCGACATCACCTACAACTCCGCGAGCGCGACTTATGACGTCGTCGCCCACGCGATCAATACGACCACCGGAAACGAGCTGGCCGGGTCCCCTCAGAGCAAAACCGGCATCGCGGGCCCCTGCGCAAGCGGGTGCAGCCATCCGTACGTGTTTGTTCCGGCGTTCGGCGGCACGGGCTCGGCCGTCGGCGGCAACTTCGACAACTACACCGTCATCGAGCAGTAGCCTCGGCCCGGCGCTCCGTTTTTCGGATGTAGAGGGTCTTGTCGATCGTGGCGCAAACCTGGCCCTCTTCCGAAACGAGCTCGACGACGTAGAGCCGGTCGATGGAGCGTTCGGTTTCGAGCGCCCCGCGGATCGACGCCAGCTCTTCGTCGCTGATCTTGAAGACGGCCGTGAGCTTGCTGCGGCCGGGCTTGCGAAACCGGATCGTGGCCGCCTTGTCCCACACGACGTACCCGGGGCCCAACAGCTTGATCAGCATGAGCATGTAGATCGGGTCGACCGCGCCGTAGATGCTGCCGCCGAAGATCGTGCCGACGTAGTTGCGCGTGCGCACCGAGAGGGGCAGCTCGACGCGCATCTCCTTCCAGTCGCTCGCCACGTACGCCACGCGCGCGCCCGTGCCCCAGTAGCAGGGGAAGAAACGGAACATCCAGCGGAAGCGGCGGGTTTCCCACGACTCGGCCATGCTCCTGAGAGTACCCCATCCGCGAGGATTGACAACGCCGAGCCGGATGCGAAAATCGAGGGATGAGACCAATCCTTCTCGCGCTCGTCCTCGTCCTTTCGCTCGCCCGGCCCGCCGCCGCCGACTTCAACGCCGGCCTCCAGCTCGGCCTGAACATCGCCAACGCCAATACCACGCCGGCGATGGCCACCGACCCGCGCGTCGGCCTGATGGTCGGCGCGAACCTGGACATCGAGCTTTACGACTTCCTCCGCCTCAAACCGGAAATGATGTACGTCCAGAAGGGCGCCTCCACGTCGCTCACCGGCATCGACGCCACCCGGCGCTTCGACTATTTCGAGGTTCCGTTGCTCCTCGAGGTCAAGCTCGGCCGCGAGGCGGTGCGCCCGTTCGCGTTCGCGGGCCCGAACTTCGGCTTCAAGGTGAACTCGGCCATCGACACGCGCATCGGCAACGCCTCGCCGACGACGTTCAACACCGACGCCGAGCCCCTCGACGTCTGCCTCGACTTCGGCGGCGGCGTCGAATACTGGTACTCGAAAGCCAGCGCGGTCGTCTTCCAGGTCCGCTACTCCTACGGCCTCACGAACGTCGTGACCAACCCACCCCCGGGTGCCACCCAGGTCTGGCGATCAACCGGCGTACAGCTCCTTGCCGGCGTCGAGTTTGCGTTCTGAAGCGGGAGCGGCCACGACGCGCGCGCCGGGAAGCTCGACGACGAAGCTCGCGCCTGCGCCCAGCTTGCTTTCGACTCGCACGTCTCCCCCGTGGGCGCGCGCGATCTGGCGCACGATATAAAGCCCGAGCCCCAGGCCACCGAGCACGCCGTTTTTGCCCGCGCGCTCGAAGCGTTGGAAAATCCGCTCCTGGTCCTCGGCCGAGATCCCCGGCCCGTGGTCGCGCACCTCGAGCACCGCGTGCCCGCCGCGCTCGAGCATCGTGACCTCGATGGGCTGGCCCGACGCGTAGCGGATCGCATTGGTCAGGAGATTAGTGAGAATCTGCTCCAGCCGCAGCCGGTCCCAGCTGCCGCGCAGCGGTCCGGAGGCGCGCGTGATGACCGAGCAGCCCGCGGCGCCGAGAAAGCGCCGCAGCGACTGGACGTGCAGCTTGAGCGAGGTGAGCGGCGTCTTGAGCTCGTGCGAGGCGATCGACAGGAACTCGTCGCGCAGGCGGATCGCGCCCTGCGCTTCGTCGTAAAGGCGCGCGTTGTCGAGCGCGAGGGCGGCGCGCTGCGCGAGCCCGATGGCCACCGGCAGATCGGCCGGGGAATAATGGCGTCCCGACTCGCCATGGGCGAAGGTGATCGAGCCGAGCTTGCCGCGACGGCCGACCACCGGAACGCTCACGACCGAGCGGGGCCGGTAATGGTGCAGCGCCTCGAGACGAACCGCGTCGTGGGTGACCTGCTCGTACCAGCGCTCGTCGATCCGCTCGACCAGAACCGGCTCGCCGGTCACGTACGACTTCACCGACGGAAGCTTCGGGTTGGCCGAGATCGAGATCGCGGGGTCCGCTTCGCGGAGCCTGTCGGTGAC
>JACQAX010000233.1 GCA_016194795.1 Deltaproteobacteria bacterium
CCGGCGGCGATGATGCTCGCCAGCACGAGGATCAGCAGCAGCATGCGACTGCTATCGATGTTGGCGAAGACCGCGCCGGTCCCGCGCTCCATTCCGCGCTCGGCTTCGCCGACGAGGGAAGCGACCACGCCATCGAGCTCACGCTGAATGGCGACGTTTTCGTCGATGGTTCCGTCGACCCTCGTGGTGGTGAAAACATTTTCGGCGGGCACCGAGGGCCTGGGCTACACGTTCGCCGACGCGGCGACGGCAGGGCTCGTCTCCGAGGTTCTGGCCGGGCAGATCCGTGGGCTTTCGCCGCTCGACGTTCCCCTCGTCTGGAATCGAATGGTTCGTTCGGTCCGAAACCTCGGCCGCTCCGGAATCGCCTCGATGGCGATCGCCGCCGTCGACATGTCGGTTTGGGATCTGAAAGCCAAGCTGCTCGGAGTCTCGGTTCTCGACCTCCTTGGCGCCGCGAGACACCGCATCGCGGCCTACGGGAGCGGCGGGTTCACCTCCTACCCGATCGATCGCCTTCAGGAGCAGCTCGGCGCCTGGGCCGCCTCCGGCCTGAGCGCGGTGAAGATGAAGATCGGCCGCGAGCCGGACAAAGACCTCGAGCGCGTGAGAGCGGCGCGCGCGGCGATCGGAGCCCGGGCCGAGCTTTTCGTCGACGCCAACGGTGCCTATGAGCGCAAGCAGGCGCTGCGGATGGCCTTGGCCTTCGAGGCCCACGGCGTCACCTGGTTCGAGGAGCCGGTGTCCTCCGACGATCTCGAGGGGCTGCGCTTCGTGCGCGAGCGGGCGCCGATGAGGATCACGGCGGGCGAATACGGCTACGACTCGCGCTACTTCAAGACGATGCTCGCCGCGGGCGCCGTCGACGTGCTGCAGGTCGACGGCACGCGCTGCGCCGGCGTCACGGGATTCCTTGCCGCGGCCACCCTGTGCGACGCGTTTTCGACGCCGCTTTCCGCCCACACCGCGCCGACGCTGCACGCGTATCTCTGCTGCGCGGCGAAGCCGGCGTGCAACGTCGAGTTTTTCTTCGACCACGCGCGAATCGAGCAGCTCTGCTTCGACGGGGCGCTCAGGCCGCGCCAGGGGTTTCTCGTGCCGAACCGAAGCAAGCCGGGCTTTGGTCTCGTGTTTCGGGAAGCCGAGGCCAGAACGCTTGCAAGGAGGTCGGCGGCATGACGAACAAGACGGTCGGACGAACGGTCTGGGCGATCGCCGAGGGCTATCTCCCCGAATGGAGCCAGGCCCCCGAGCCCGAGCTGAAAAGCCATGAGACCGCCTGCATCCTCAACGCGTCCGACCGGGACGCGCACGTGCGGATCACGATCTATTTCTCGGATCGCGAGCCCGCGGGCCCCTACGAGCTCAGCGTTCCGGCGCGCAGAACCCGCCACGTGCGCTTCAATGACCTGAGAACGCCGGAGCCGATACCCGTCGGAAAGGACTATTCCAGCGTGATCGAGTCCGACGTGCCGATCGTCGTGCAGCACACGCGCCTCGACTCGCGCCAGGCCGCCAACGCGCTGCTCACCACGATCGCCTACTCCGAGACGGGCTGACCGGTTTTCTTCCTGGTACTCGCCTTGCACGAGTCTTGGGCATGGCAGCACCCGAATCCGCGCGTCCGGTTCCGGCTGAAATGGACCAGCGGCAGGCGCTGGCGGAGATGATCGAGCGGCACGCCGGCGAGATCGAAGCCCGCTGGCTTGAGCTCGTGCAACAGGAGATCATGAAGAAACGCGCCAGCGTCCAGCCCTCCGAGCTCCGCGACGCCATGGGCGACTACCTCCTGCGCCTGGCCGAATCGCTGAAGCGCGAAAGCACCTCGGATGAATCCCGCGGCGCGGCCGTCTGGGGCGACGTCGCGCGCGAGCACGCGATCACCCGGGTGCGGCTGGGCTTCGACGTCGCCCAGCTGGTCCACGAGTTCGTCCTGCTGCGCAGGGTGCTCGTCGAGTTCGCTCGAATGGACGAGCTGATCCCGGAGGGCTTGCAGGCGGATAGCCTGACGGAGCTGATCGAAGCCGCCATCTCGGTTGCGGTCCACAGCTACGTCGAGTCGCGCGACTACGAGTTCCGGAAGCTGGAAGCCGAGCACATCGGCTTTCTCACCCACGAGCTGCGCAACCCGCTCGCCACCGTCAGCATGGCGGCCGCCGAGCTCTGCCGCCGCCTGAACGCCCCCGCTTCGTCGGACGAAAGCCGGCTCTGCCAGCTGATGACCGCCGGGCACGCGCGCCTGAAAAGCCTGATCGACACGGTGCTACTGACCGAGAAGCTCCAAACCTTCGCGGTCGAAGTTCGCCCGGTCGAGCTGACGCTCGGGCAGCTGCTCAACGAGGCGCTTCAAAACGCGACCGAGGTCGCCCGGAACAAGGGGCTCAAGCTGCAGGTCGTGGCCGACGCGAACATCGCCCTTCGCGTGGATCGGAACCTGACCATCTCGGTGATTCAAAACCTGGTCGACAACGCCGTGAAGTACACCGACCGGGGCAAGGTCGAGCTGCGGGTCGACGACTTGCCGGACGACGTCGTGATCCACGTCCTCGACGAATGCCCCGGCATCCCGCCCGATGAGCTCTCGACGATCTTCGAGCCCTTCAAGCGTGGGCGCTCGAGCAAGCCGGGGACCGGCCTCGGTCTCGCCATCGCGAAGAAGTCGGTGGAGCTGCAGGATGGCGAGATCCACGGCGAGTCGTTGGGGGACGTGGGCCGAGGCCTGGGCTGCCATTTCTGGTTCAAGCTTCCAAAGCGCGCAGAGAAGGCCTGAGCCTCGGCTCGGCCAGCTCCACGAAGGGGGCCAGCGCGTCGCGCAGCACGTTCAGGTCGACGGGTTTCGCCAGCGAAGCCAGGCCGAACTCGCCCGCCAGGCGCCCGAGCCCGTCGCTCGCCGACATCACCACGACCGGAATGCGCGAGAGGGCGTCGCTTCGGGCTCGTTCCCTGAGGAACTCGACCCCGTCCAGGACCGGCATCTCCAGGTCGAGCAGAATCACCCGCGGCACCAGCCCTCCCGAAAGCAGCGCCAGCGCCTCCTCGCCGTTCTCGACGGCCAGCGCCGGGCAGCCCTTCGCCCCGAAGTAGAGCTTCAGGACGTCGCGGATCGATCGGTCGTCCTCGACGACCAGGATAAAGTCACGCATTGTACGAGGCCCGGGCATCCCGCGGGAGGTCGATGGTGAACGTCGTGCCTTCGCTCTCCGAGCTGGTCACCGAGACCGCTCCGCCGTGCGCCTGCGCCACGCCCTGCACGAGCGTCAGGCCGAGGCCCCAGCCCTTCTTGCCGCTCAGCTTGGCCGAGCGGGCCCGCGAGAACGGCTTGAACAGGCTGAGCTGCTCGTCGCGCGAGAGCGGGTTGCCCCAGTTGTGGACGCTGAGGCGAACGCGCTCGTTCTCCTGCCGCAGGACCACCGTCACCGTGGCGCGCGGGCAGCCGTATTTGAGCGCGTTGTTGACGAGGTTCTCGAGCGCCCGGCGCACGCCTTCGCGGTCCCAGTAGCCGTAGATCGGCTGGCCGTCCTCGAGCTCGAACCGATCGCCGTGCACCACCGAGAGCTTTTCCAGCGTGTGGCGGACGAGCGTCGTCAGCTCGAAGTGCTCGAGCTTGAGCGAGAGCTTCTTTCCGGCCTGAAGCCGCGAGCTGTCGAGGAGGTCGCGAATCATCTGATCCGCAGCACGCGCTCCTCTTTCAGCAGCTTCGACGTGGCCTCGGCCTCCTCGACGCGCTTTCGCTCGGTCAGATCGATCAGCGCGGTCCGGAAGACGTTGACGCCGGTATCGAAGTCGACCATTGGGATCGAATGGAGCTGCGCGTGCACGGGGCGGCCGTCCCGCGTGACCGAAAGCCGCAGCTCGCAGACGGCCCGCTCGGCCTCGCTCATGCATCGCTGGAGATGCACCGAAAAAACACGCCGGTCGTCAGGGTGGACCCAGCGGCTCAGCGACCGCTTGATGAGCTGAGTGCGCTCGGTCTCGAGCAGCGTCGCCGCCGTGAGGTTGATCTCCTGGATGTCGCCCCGGTGATCGAGGGTGAGATAGCCCACCGGCGCGAAGTCGTAGAGGTCGACGTAGCGGCTGCGCGACTCCTCGAGCAGGCGGTGGGAATCGTGGAGCTCCCGGTTCTGCAGCTCGAGCTCCAGCTGATGGACCTCGAGCTCGTGGATGAGCGCGCTCA
>JACQAX010000021.1 GCA_016194795.1 Deltaproteobacteria bacterium
GCCTCGGCCTTGCGTTTGAGAACGCGATCGAGCTTCGCGATCAGCTCGGCTTTCTGGAACGGCTTGATGAGGTAGTCGGTCGCGCCCAGGTCGAAGCAGAAGCGGAGCATGTCGACGTCGTCGATCGACGAGACCATGATGACGGGCAGCTCATAGAGCCGCCTCAGCTCCTGCTCGGGCAGGAGGCGAATGAGACAGCCGTCGCTGAGCATGAGGTCGGCGATGACCACCGCGGGCGCGGTATCGGGAGTGCTCGCGTCGAGCGCTTCCTGGAAGCTCGAGAACGACGAGAAGAACTTGAGCTGGTGGCGGTGCCCCAGTGTCTGCCGGTAGACGAACTGGCAGCCTTCGTCGTCTTCGAGTATCCAGACCCAATAATTACTTAGCATTGCTAAACGATCGATAACACGAGGCGGGCCAAAGTCAATTCTAGTAGTTGACACGATCGTGTCAGCTTCGCTACTGTCGGCGCTTCGGTGGGAACATAGCTCAGCTGGGAGAGCGGCGCCCTTACAAGGCGTAGGTCACAGGTTCGATCCCTGTTGTTCCCACCATCTTTCGTCCCCGCCCGCCCCTCTTTCTTCTCCCTCTTTTGCCAACGGCGTCCTTGTGCAGCGGAACGTTCAGAACTTGAACATGACGCCTTGCGTCTCGATCCCCTTGATCTCACATGTAAATCCCGCCCGGGTGTCGCGTGGACCGCGCTAAGTCCACAAAATCGCTATGAAAAATTTACACCCTTGGTTGACGACGCAGAGTGTCAATGTTACATCCCACGCATTGAACCGAATACGTACCCCCTGGAGATTCGCACAATGGAAAAAATGAAGCGCTGCTTGCTCGGGCTTTTGCTGGTCGCAGCAGTCTTGGGATCGTCGCCGTACACGGCGCGCGCGGCCCAAATGATTACTGTTGATGCGGCCTGGTCTTCGGCCACGAGCGACGCGATCGGGCAGTTCGAGTACAACCCCGAAAGCGGCGAGCTCTTCATTCACACCGACGCAAAAGGCGGCCTGAAGGCCGTCACGGCGTTCGTCGAGATCGTCGCCTCCGACTTCATCACCGCCGAGCAGGCCGCGAAGTCGAAGAACAAGGAATCGCTCATCGCCGTCCGCCACGGCAACTGGGTGAGCGTGATCGATCCGATCGCCGACAAGCTCTACGCGGCCAACCTCGGGCCGACGATGGCGAGCCGGGTCGGCTCGGCTTACACGAAGCTGCTCCGCCGCGCGGACGGCGCTTTCGTCCTCACCTTCATCGGCCGCGGCACGCGCAAAGGCGAGGCTTCGACCGAGACTCTCGTTTACGTCTACAACTCGAAGAACAACACCCTCGGCTGGTTCCCGGTCCGCGGCGACGGCGAGCCGCATACGATGTCGGTCGGCTTCATGACGGACGACGTCCTGGTGTTCCGCGGCGAATACATCGCTCCCATCATCGAGGAGCGCGAGAAGGACGGAAAAAAAGTGAAGGTGCGCGTCGGCGTGCCGAAGAAGGGCGAGCTTCTCGTCGATCTGAAGACGGGCTCGATCACCAAGCAGCCCGGCGCCGATTTCGCCTCGAAGACCGAGATCACGAAGGTTCAGACCAAGGCGTTCAACGGCATGTACGAGGCCGAGTCGGCCCATGAGTTCATCGGCACCGAAGGCACGCCTCAGCAGCTCGCGGCCAGCGCCAACCCCGCCGATCCGACGGCCCGCAAGGCCGCCATCGCGAAGGCGAAGGCGGAAATCGAGTTCCAGCGCGGCGTCGAGAAGGACATCGGCGAAGCGATGAAGCCGATCCTCGGCCAGGACGAGACCGTCGACGCGCTCAAGCGCTACGCGCAGGCGCAGATCGAGGGCAACGGCCACGGCACGATCCTCTTCGGCGGCCCCACCGGCGTCGGCAAGACGAGCGGCTTCAGCTTCTTCATCAACGGCTGGCGCAAGGCGCTGGGCCTGACCGGCGAGAGCTCGATCTTCTACATGAGCCTGGCCGACATCGGCGACGCGCAGCTCCTCGAGTCGCGCCTCAAGGGCTCGACGCCCCCGTACGTCGGCTCCGACAAGCCTTCTCCGCTCGTGCGCTGGATGCTCAGCAACGACAAGGGCGGCGGCCTTTTCTTCGACGAGATCGAGAAGACCAAGCCCGAGGTGCTCGAGCGCCTCATGACCTTCCTCGAGAAGGGCGAGATGGAGCTCACGCCGCACCTCGTGGCCAAGCTCTGCGAGACGTATAAAGACAAGCCGGAAGCCGAATGGCCCAAGGCGCTCTGGGAGCAGACCGCCGGCGGCACGATCACCGACGCCACCGTCACGCTCAAGCTCTCCAAAAACCACATCATCGGCCTCGGCACGAACGCCGGCAACGAGACCTACGGCGACTCGGGCGTGGGCAAGGCGCTCACCAGCGAGCAGGACATCACCCAAGCCAATAAAAGATTCAATTCTGAGATCATTAAGCAGGAGCTGAAGGCGCGCGGCTACAAGCCGGAAGTGATCAACCGCTTCCAGGCCATCTTCGCGTTCAAGAAAATCCTCAAGAAAGACCACGTCAAGATCGTCGACGCCCGCATGCGCGACGTGCAGGCCAAGTTCGCCGCCAAGATGATCGACCTCAAGTTCACCGACGGCGCCAAGAAGTTCTTCGACGACGAGACCTACGACCCGTCGGCCGGCGCGCGCAACATCGAGCGCCAGCTCAACGAGTGGCTCACGCAGAACATGAACGACGTCGCGATCACCAAGGGCACCGTGAGCCCCGGCGACGAAGTCGTCGTCGACGTCAAGCAGGGCAACGGCGCCACGGTCGCGTCGGTCATGGCTTTCAAGAAGAACGGCGAAGCCACGCCGCTCGCGCAGTACACCGTCGGCAAGCCGCTTCCGCCGAGCCCCGAGGAGATGCTCAAGCGCGCCCGCGCCAATCTCCAGAAGACCCTCGAAAAGAACATCATC
>JACQAX010000234.1 GCA_016194795.1 Deltaproteobacteria bacterium
CGCCATCATCTTGAACATCTGGGGACGCGAGACCTTGATCTGATGGGTATCGGAAAACAGGTCCGTGCGCGAGGTCGCGAGGATGAGCGTGTCGACGGCCATCGCGTAGGGCCAGGTGCAGAACAGGCGCGCGCCCACCTGGTCGCTCGGCAGATTCAGGATGTAGTCGCGCGCCTTCTCGAGGTGCTCGGCGGTGTGCGCGATGAAATAGCGGAGCAGCTTCTCGGTGGCCGGCTTCCGCGTGCCGTCGACGAGGTCCTGCTTGGTGAGCCCGAACTTCGCGAGCCACGCCTGCGGCATGAACACCGAGCCGCGCTTGAAGTCGGCGACGACGTCCTTGATGATGTTCACCTTCTGAAGCCCCTGCGCGAAGTGGTAGCCGCGTTCTTTCTGCGCTTTCAGCCAGCCCGGATCCTCGATCTTGAACTCGTGGGCGAAAAGCTCGGTGAGCAGGTTTCCCACGGTTCCCGCGACGTAATAGCAGTAGCGATCGAGGTCGGAGGCGTCTTTGAGCGTGATCGCCGCCTCACCGCCGCGAGCGGTGTAGTCGCGCATGCCGACGCTCATCTCGTGCACCGAGCGCTTCAGGATCTCGCGCACCGGTTGCGGATACGAGTGGAACAGGTCGAAGACGGGACGAGCCTGCTTCATGAGCTCGTCGTCCCACGACTGCGGCGGGTTGATCGTCTCGAGCAGGGTGAAGTCGAGCGAGTCCCACTGCTCGATTTGAAGCAGGTTGCGGTCGAACTGGTCGAAGTGCGCCGTCTTGTCGGCGAGCGTGGGATGATCCTCGATCGTGTCGACGATGCGGCAAAGCAGATAGGCCGTGCATACGTATGAGCGCAGCGGCTCGGGCAGCGCCTCGATGGCGAGCGCGAACGAGCGCGATACTTTCGGCAGCAGCTCGTAGGACACGGCGCGGGCCGTGTCGACGTCGTGTTTCGCGGGCGTCATGAGTAGCAGGTATATAAAGTGTCGAGCCCTTGCACAAGCGTCACTCGGCAATGTAGCGGGCGATTAAAAATATCCAGTTTAACCATCTTTAAAGTTAAGTACCCTTCTGTAATGAAATCGGTGGGATGGCTATCCCACCCCTCTTTCGGCACGTTGATTGCTCTCTTTATCGCTCGAGAGAGAGGCCCATCCATGTTCAAGACCATTTTCGCTTTTTCGCTGACCGCATTCGCCCTCAACTCGGTCGCCGCGCCGATCGCGCGCGCCGACGAGCCCACCGAGAAGAAGAGCGTGCGCAGCCAGATCTGCGACCTCTATGACGACACCAAAGAAAAAGTCAGCGAGCTCCTCACGCCCAAGGTCAAACGCCACCTCGCGGTCGGCGGTGTCATGACGGGCGGCGCGCTCGCCCTGGCCCTCAGCGCGCGATATGCCAAGAAGAGCGAGTCCGCGCTCCGCATCGCCGTCAAGATGGCCGCGAAGAGTCCCGCGAAGTCGGCAGCCTACAAGGCTCTCGGCGGTCGCCTCGGCACGGTCGCGAAGGGCCTGAAGGGCGCCGGCTACGGAAGCATCGTCGGCGCGATTCTCATCGACTGGATCTTCGCGGGCGAAGCCCAGGCCGCCACTCGCAGCGGCATGTACACCGAACATCCTGAATCGCTTTTCCACACCAACACCGAAGACGCCTGCTACTTCCTCGACCACTATCCCGAAGTCCGCGAATCGTTCCTCGACATGCTCGTCGAGAACGGCGACTCGGGCATGAGCGTCGATCCGAACGAAGACGAGGAAACGCGCACCTGCAAGGCGATCGAGCCCAAAGTCGAGGCCGCTCCCCTGCTCTACACTCCGGGCGAAGGCGCCCAGGCGATCGAATAAAACCAAATAACGAGAGAGAGAGAAACGCCATGTCCAGGAAAGCATCGTTCCTTTGCGCGATCCTGACTCTTACCGGCATGCTCGCCGACACTCCCGCCCGTGCCGCCGACTCGCCGGAAGTCTGCAGGATGTTCGAAGCCGTGAAAGCCTCGGTCGTCGACTGGGCTACGGCGGAGGGGTTCCGTCATCTCGTTGCGGGCGGCCTGGGAGTCGCCGGTATCGCTACAGCCGCGGCGGGTGGACGCTACGCGGAGCTCGCGGTCCGGGCGGCCCGGATCGCCAGAAAGTACGATGCTCGCGATATCTACGGGAGCTATATGTACGAAGTCGCCATGCGAACCGAAGGAAAGATTTCGCCCGTCGTGAACAAGCTTCTCTTCAAGGGGGCGATCGAAACGCCGTATCCCTTGAAAGCGGCGAGATTCGCCAAGCTCGCCGCTCGCCTCACCGGGCGCAGCAATCTTCTGAACACGATCGGCACGACCACTGTCGTCCTGGCGATCGTCACCGACTGGGTATTCGCGGAAAACGCCCACGCCGCGACCCTCGACGAGCTTTACTCCGAGCACCCCGAGGCGCTCCTGACGACTTCTTCCGAGGAAGCTTGCCGTTTTCTCACGCGCTATCCCGCGGTCCGCAACTCGTTCGTCGACCTGCTGGTGAATGCCGACGTCGCCAGCCAGAGCTTCGACCCGACCGAAGACGCCGATGCCGGCATCTGCAAGAACGTCGAAGGCTCCGGTGCTCCGGCCGAGGCTCCGTTTACGCCCGTGAACGGCCCTCAGACCGTCGCCGAATAAATTGAATCCGCTCGTTCGGCCCAGCCCTGGGCGAGGAGTTTCGACCAGCGGCTCAAGTCGCGCGCGAAGCGTGCCGCGGCGACCGGCTCGCGAAGCGCGCCCTTGATACCGCGGGCGCCCGACGTGAGCCTCGCACGCAAATCGGTGTCGACGATCGCGCGGGCGACGTCATTCATGAAGCCCGGCATCGGCCGTTCGGGCGTGTCGCTGATGAGCCGGAAAACGGCGATCGGAATCGAGCGCGTGGCGGCCACGGCGGCCAACGCGGCGGTTTCCATGTCGACGGCCACCGGCGCTCGCAACCCTTCATAGGCTTGAGCCAGCCCTGCATGCTTCACCACGAGCTCGTCCGACGAGACGAAGCTCACCGGCAAAGCCGCGCCGACGGGCACGGCCGTGAAGGCGTTCGAGAGCGCACCGTCGTAAAGATGCACGTTCCTGGCGGTCACCCACTCATCAAGCGTAAGCCCGCTGCTGAACGCGCCAGCCAACCCCGTCGAGACGATCAGC
>JACQAX010000235.1 GCA_016194795.1 Deltaproteobacteria bacterium
CGCTTCACGGCGGGCGGTGGGATCTTTCGCAGCTCAAGCTCCGCGCGGACGGCATCGTCGGGATCGTCTCGGCCGATGCCTTCGATGACGTCGTGCTCACGTCGTACGAGAGCTTTCTCACGCCGACGACCGTGTTCGACTCCACCGGCGGCAGGAACGTGGTGCTCAAGCAGCTTCCCGCGCGCTTCGACGCGCGCGGGCTTCTGATCGAGCAGCTGGAAGCCGTGAGCCGCGACGGCACTCGCATCCCGTACTTCGTCGTGCGCCGCAAGAGCCTCGCGCGCGACGGCGAGGCGCCGACGCTGCTCTACGGCTACGGCGGCTTCGAGATCTCGATGACGCCCTCGTACTCGGGCGTGATCGGGAAGGTCTGGCTCGAAAAGGGCGGGGTTTACGTGCTCGCCAACATCCGCGGCGGCGGCGAGTTCGGCCCTCGGTGGCACCAGGCCGCCCTCAAGACGAATCGCCAGCGCGCGTACGACGACTTCGCGGCCGTGGCGCAGGATCTGATCGCGCGCAAGACCACGAGCCCGGCGAAGCTCGGCATCATGGGCGGAAGCAACGGCGGGCTGCTCATGGGAGTCGCCTTCACCCAGCACCCCGAGCTCTACAAGGCCGTCGTCTGCAAGGTGCCGCTGCTCGACATGCTTCGTTACAACCAGCTGCTGGCCGGCCATAGCTGGGAGGGCGAGTACGGCGACCCGGCCAACCCCGAGGAGCGGGCGGCGATCCTCGGCTACTCGCCTTACCAGCGCGTGCGCGCCGACGTCCGGTACCCCGAGGTTTTCTTCGAGACCTCGACCAAGGACGACCGCGTCCACCCGGGGCATGCGCGAAAGATGGTCGCCAAGATGGAGGCGCAGGGCCATCCCGTTTTCTACTTCGAGAACACCGAGGGCGGTCACGGCGCCGCGGCCAACCTCGAGCAGAAGATCCGCATGACTTCGCTGGACTACACCTATCTTTCCCGTCAGCTTGGTGTACACTAGACCCATGCTGAGACTTCTCCTCGTGCCGTTGGCGCTGGCCGCCGGCGGCTCCGATTGCGAAAAGAAGATTGCGGCCACCAAGGCGTACTTCCTGCCGTCGGACCCGAAGCTCGTGTGCGACACCAACCCGTCGCCCGCGACCGTGGATTGCATGGTTGAGATCCTCACGAAGACGAAAGACAAGCTCCGCAACAACGATTTTCTCGAGGCCTACTCGCTTTGTCGCGTCGATTCGAGCCGCCAGGTTCGCGACTGCGTGCTCTCGAAGCTCGACAAGCAGTGGAACGACCCGGGATACAAAGGTTTGAGGATGGTAGGGGATCAATGCCTGCTCGCGCGGAAGGAATACCCGGTGAAGACGGTCGAGAAGAAGAGACAGCCGCCCGCGCCGCCCGTTCAGGCGAGTACGCCGAAAAAATGATTGGAGCTCCGCGTGGACAATAAATCTATGAGCTTCATGCGCTCTTTGTGCATGGGCCAGATCGAAGAAGACATCATCATCCCGTATCCGAAGATGAGGGATACCGACCGCGAGACGCTCAAGGGCGTGATCGACTCGCTCGACTCGTGGCTCAAGGACCGGGGCGGCGACTTCCGCAAATGGGACCGCGCCGGCGAGTTCCCGACCGAGTTCATCGACGAGATGAAGCAGATGGGGTTGTTCAGCCTCGTCATTCCGTGGGTGCTCAACGGCAACAAGCTCTGGATCACCAACGGCGGCATCGCGAGCTTCTTCACCGTCTTCGCCAAGACCGGTGGCGCCGACGATCGCGGCACGATGACGGCGTTCATCCTGACGAAAGACATGCCGGGCATCTCGATCGGCCCGCACGAAGACAAGCTGGGCATCCGCGCGTCGTCCACGACGACCGTGCACTTCGACAACGTGAAGATCCCGGCCGAGAACGTCCTGGGCGAGGTGGGCAAGGGCTTCAAGGTCGCGATGAAGATCCTGAACAACGGTCGCACCGGCCTGGGCGGCGGCTGCATCGGCGGCATGAAGCGCCTGATCGAGTTCGCCTCGAAGCAGGCCAAGGAGCGCAGCCAGTTCGGCAAGCCGATCGCCGAATACGGCCTCATCAAGCAGAAGCTCGGCCACATGGTCGTCGAGTGCTACGCGACCGAGTCGGCGGTGAACATGGTCGCCGGCCTCATGGACCAGGGCTACGAAGACTACGCCGTCGAAGCCGCGATCTCGAAGGTCTTCGCCAGCGAGTGCATGTGGCGGACCGCCGACGAGGCCCTGCAGATCGCCGCCGGCAACGGCTATATGTGCGAGTTCCCGTACGAGCGCGTGCTGCGCGACTGCCGCATCAACCGCATCTTCGAGGGCACGAACGACATCCTGCGCCTGTTCATCGCGTTGACGGCCATGAACGACGTCGGCAAGCAGCTCAAGGAGCTCGCGACGTCGCTCTCGGGCATCTTCAACGACCCGATCAAGGGCTTCGGCATTCTCTCCGACTACGCGTTGAAGCGCGCCTCGCAGGCGACCCCGCTCGTCAAGCGCGCCAACGCCGAATTCACGAAGCTGCACCCCTCGCTGGCGGAGCAGGCCGAGGTCTTCCAGGACGAGACGCGCGATCTCGCCGCCGCCGCCGACCGCATCCTGCGCAAGCACGGCAAGAACATCATCGGAAAGCAGTTCGCCACGAAGCGCCTGGCCGACATCATGATCGACCTGTTCGTCCACGCGTGCGTGCTCTCGCGCGTGAACCAGTCGATCCAGGACAAGGGCCTGGCCAACGTCTCCAAGGAAGTCGAGATCCTCAAGGTCTTCACCGGTCAGGTTCGCCGGCGCGTTCGCGGGAACTTCGGCAAGATCGACAACAACGACGACGAGCTCATCAAGTCGCTTGCTGATCATGCTTTCGAGCATGAGAAGTATGTTTGGGACAACATCTAGGGAGAGGACGGTTAACTGTTAACCGTTAGCCGTTAGGCGGGCTGATGGTTGCGGGTTGCCGTTTGCGGTTTTCTGTTGGCTGTCTGCTTCGCCGTCGGAACGGGCGTTGCAGCTCCGTTGTTCATGAAACGGTGGATCGGACTTGCGGCGCTGCTTGGCGTGGGAGGCATTGTCACGTATACGGGAAGGCAGCGAGGCGGCGCCAACAGGGAACGGGTGCCCGAGCCGCGCGCTCCACGCGCGCTGCAGCTCTCCGAGGTCAACAGCTTCAAGAACGCCGGCGGTCCGGTCGATTCGTCGGATTCGCCGCCTTCGCGGGAGCGAATGACCCCCGACCGTGAATCAGCAGGCCACGACCTGGAGCCGATCTAGAAAAACCGCCTCCAGCAAACCGAAAACAGCAACCCGCAACCATCAAACGGCTAACTGGTCTTAAGCATCGCCTGCTTAGCCTCGTTAACGGCATTCTCCGCCGCCGCCAGATAGTCAACGCCGCCACCCTTCTTGAGCCAGTTCATGACGTTCTTGAAGGTGTTCGGGTTGAAGTACTCGGGAAACGTCGACGACTTCTCGATCTTGGCGACGAGGACGAGCGCCTCGGGGAGCGTGTACTTCTGGCCGTCGTACTGGCCGCGGCAGATCGAGTCGAGCAGATCGGCGATGGCGATCAGCGCGGCGTGCTCGTCGATGCGGAACGACTCGAGGTGCTGCGGGTAACCCGAGCCGTTGAACTTCTCGTGGTGCTGGTAGATGAGGCCGGCGACGCGCGGGCTTGGCGTGTAGTCGAGCTCCTTCAGGAGATCGGTGATCATCTTCTTGGCCTCCTCTCGCGCGGGCGCGTCGTCGGGA
>JACQAX010000245.1 GCA_016194795.1 Deltaproteobacteria bacterium
GGCATGACGACCATCGTGAGGAGCGCGGGCAGCCCCTCCTCGATCTCGCCGAGGTCGATCTTCGAGGCGATGCCGGCCATGAGGAAGCCGACGATGATGAGCGCCGGCGCGGTCGCCTCCGGCGGGATCACCGCGACGACCGGTGCGAGGAACATCGCGCAGAGGAACAGAGCGCCCGTGACGACGCTCGCGAGTCCGGTCCGCGCGCCGGAGGAGACCCCGGCGGCCGACTCGATGTACGTCGTGTTGGACGACGCGCCCATGAGCCCGCCGAAGGCGGCGCCCAGAGAGTCCACGAGGAGGATCGGCCTGATCCCCGGCAGGCGGCCATTCGCGTCGAGCCAGCCGGCCTGGCCGCCGATGCCGATGACGGTCCCCATCGTGTCGAAGAAGTCGGAGAGCATGATCGTGAAGATCGCGAGGATCGCGGCGACCGGACCGAGGATCGCGAACGCCTGGAAGTTCAGCCCCTTGAGCGCGTTCGAGAGGTCGGGTGCCTGCAGCCAAGCGGCCGGCAGGACCGCGGTGTTCGGCGCGGTCGAAACCGTGTACGAGGGCACGAGCGCGTGGAGGACGCCCGCGATGACCGTGGTGCCGACGATGCCGAGCAGGAGCGCCGCGCGGTAGCCGCGGGCGAAGAGGAACAGCGTGAGCGCGAGGCCGATCGTGACGGTGATGATCGGACCCGTGTTGAGCGTGGAGAGCGTGACGACCGTGCCCACGCCGCGGACGACGATGCCCGCGTTCACGAGGCCGATGAGCAGGATGAACAGCCCGATGCCCACCCCGATCGCGCGCTTGAGCGCGAGCGGGATCGCGTCGAGGATCATCTCGCGGAGGCCGGTGAGGACGAGGATCGTGATGACGACGCCCTCCATGAGGATGACGCCCATCGCGGCCGGCCAGGGGAGCGCGGGCTTCCCGAGCACGAGCTGGAACGCGACCACCGCGTTGAGCCCGAGCCCGGCGGCGAGCGCGAAGGGACGGTTCGCGTAGAGGCCCATCGCGATCGTGAGGACGCCGGCCGCGAGCGCGGTCATCGCGACCGTCTGCGGGAAGCCCGGACCGAGGTTCTTGTCCTGGAGGTCCTTGATCCCGACGTAGTTCAGGATGATCGGGTTGAGCGCGATGATGTACGCCATGACGAAGAAGGTCGTGATCCCTCCGACGACCTCGGTGCCGACGGTGGTGCTGTTCTCGCGGAGCTTGAACCAGCGCTCGAGGAGGCCCGGCTCTTCCGGCCGGGTCATCGTGGCTGCGGCCATGCGGTGTCCCCCTTCCCCAGGCTCACACCGGCGCGCGAAGGACGGACGGCGCACGAGCGCCGCGGAAGCGAGCGGAGTCTAGACCCGTGACCGTCGCGGCACGGGTCTTCGAGCCCCCGACCCTCGCGGACGTTCGCGCGGCGCGCGAGTTCATCGCGGGCCACCTCCCCCTCCCGACCCCGCTCCTAGGATCGGACGCGCTCTCTCGCGCGCTCGGCCTCGACGTCCGGCTGAAGCTCGAGTCGCTGCTGCCGGTCGACATCCTCGAGCTCGAGGTGGGCTACGGCCTCATCTCGATCGTCGACGCCGACCAGAACGGCGAGCTGCTCGAGCGCATCACCCACATCCGCAAGCAGTTCGCGCTCGACATGGGCGTCATCATCCCGCCCCTGCGCATCCGCGACAATCTCCAGCTCAAGCCGGGCGAGTACATCATCCTTCTCAAGGGCGTGCAGATCGGCGGCGGCGAGCTCATGGT
The DNA here is from genome assembly GCA_016194795.1 of Deltaproteobacteria bacterium. Taxonomy (GTDB): domain Bacteria; phylum Bdellovibrionota; class UBA1018; order UBA1018; family UBA923; genus JACQAX01. The sequence continues at coordinate 1,744 of JACQAX010000245.1, forward strand.
CGACCACCTGCTCGCGATGGACCCGGGCAACGTGGCCGAGCGCATCCCGGGCATCCCGACGACCGAGCCCGCGTTCGGCCTTTCGGCCATCTGGATCACGAGCAAGCAGAAGGACCAGGCGCAGTACCTCGGCTACACGGTCGTCGACCTCTCGACGGTCATCGCCACGCATCTCACCGAGCTCATCCGCAAGCACTCGCCGGAGTTGCTGGGCCGCCAGGAGCTCCAGAACCTCATCGACGTCGTCAAGCAGAACCACCCCAAGGTGGTGGAGGAGCTGCTCCCAAGCCTGCTCCCCGTCGGCGTGCTGCTCAAGGTCTGCCAGAATCTCCTGCGCGAGACCGTCAGCATCCGCGATCTGCGCACCGTCATGGAAGTGCTCGCCGACCACGCCTCGCACACGAAGGACCCGGCCGTGCTCACCGAGTACGTGCGGGCCGCCCTTTCGCGCTCGATCACCAAGAAGCTGCTCACCACCGAAGGGGAGCTGCCGCTGCTCACCCTCGAGCGCTCGATCGAGGAGAAGGTCGCCCAGGGCATCCTGCAGACCGACCAGGGCCCGCAGCTCTCGCTCGATCCCAACTTCGTCCAAGGCCTTATCCGCGAGCTCAACACCCAGGCCGAGCGCATGGTGATGGTGAACTCGCAGGCAGTACTGCTCGTGAGCCCGATCATCAGGATGCATCTCCGCCAGCTCGTGGAAAAGTTCATCCCGCACCTGGTGGTGCTGTCCCACAACGAGATCTCGAGCAACATACCAATCAAGTCCTTCGCGACCGTGAGGTTAAGCCATGCAAGTTAAGAAGTTCGAAGCGCCGACGATGCAGGAGGCGTTGAATCTCGTGAAGACCGAGCTTGGCCCCGAGGCGATCATCCTCTCGACCAAGAACCATCGGAAAGGCTTCGGGCTGCTCTCGAAGGCCTCGGTCGAGGTGACGGCGGCGGTCTCGGACAAGTCGCTGCAGAAGAAGACGCTCACCGAGCGGCTGCTGCCGCCGGGACAGCGCGAGCAGGTCGCGGGGCTCGGCGCCGGCAAGCAGGCCGAGATCTACGAGGAGTTCACCGACCATTACAAGAAACGCCGCGACGAGCGGGAGGCGCGCGAGGCGAAAGCGCAGAGCCGGGCCCAGCAGCAGGCGCAGCAGCCGGCGCCGCGCATGCCGGACCGCTCGGGTCTCGACGCCCTGATGAACCCCCAGCCCGGCAGCCAGTCGACCCGCGTCGCCGGCGGCGGCGGGGCTTTCGCGGCCTCGAACTCGGCGCCGAAGGGCAACGCGAAAGAGGCGCGCCCGCCGCGTTACATCGACATCACCGACGACGACGACGAGACGACGCAGGCGGGGGCGACGGGTTACAGCCGCAACGGGCGGGTGGCCCAGCAGGCCGAGCGCGCCGCCGAGCGGATGAGTCCCGAGGCGCGCCGAGGCGTGCACGCCGACGCCGACTCCGAGCGCATGGCTCGCGCCGCCGAAGAGGCGGCTTACCGCCGCCAGCAGCAGCAGCGCTCCGAAGCCGCCGCCGCGGCCGCCGCGCAGCCGGCGCAGGCCCTTTCGAGCGACGACGCCGGGGCGATCCGCGCGTTGCAAGACGACATCCAGTATCTCAAGGGCATGCTCGAGGAGCTCAAGAGCGAGCAGGTGGCCGCGTCCAGCGCGCGCATCCCCGACGTGGCGAGCGAAGCGGCGCAGGCCGAGTACAACAACCTGCTCCGCAACGGCATCGACAAGAAGTTCGCCACGCCGCTCATCAGGCAGATCGCCCAGGACAAGCCCGCGCAGCTCACCGAGGCCATCGCCGTCGAGATGATGAACTCGCTCAAGATCGAGCATCCGCTCGACTTCAAGGCGGGGAGCGGGCAGCGCGTGTTCGCGCTGATCGGACCGACCGGGGTAGGCAAGACCACGACTATCGCGAAGCTCGCGAGCCAGGCGATTCTCCAGAAAAACCTGCGCGTCGGCCTCATCAACGTCGACTCGTACAAGGTCGCCGCCGTCGACCAGCTCGCGACGTACGCGAAGATCCTCAACGTCCCGTTCCGTCAGGCGACGAACGCCGCCGAGCTCGATCGGGCGCTCACCGAGTTCAAGCCGCTCGACCTCGTGCTCATCGACACGAGCGGCCGCAGCCAGCGCGACTCGGGAAGCCTCGCGGAGATGAAGCAGCTGCTTTCGGAGTGCACGGCGGCGCGCACGCTGCTGATCCTGAGCGCGACGACGCGCGACCAGGAGCTCTACGACATCGTCACGCGCTTCAAGCTCTTCAACCCGTCCGGCCTGCTGTTCAGCAAGCTCGATGAGACGAGCACGTTCGGGTGCATCTACAACGTTTCGGTAAAGACAGGGCTCCCGCTCACCTATTTCACCGTGGGGCAGCGGGTTCCCGAAGACATCGAGCCGGCGAGTCGCGAGCGCGTCGCCGATCTCATCCTGGATTTGTAACATTAAAGAGGAGTCGCAATGGATCAAGCGGGAACATTAAGAAGATTGATGAGCAACCGGGTGGCCATCCGCCCCATGAACATGAGGCCGGTGCGCGTGATCTCGGTCACGAGCGGCAAGGGCGGCGTGGGGAAGACGAACATCGTCGCGAACCTCGCCGTGCAGCTGCAGAAAGCCGGGCATCAAGTTTTGGTGCTGGACGGCGACTTCGGGCTGGCCAACCTCAACATCGTCATGGGCCTCGACGCCCGGCACACGATCGACGACGTGGTGAGCGGCGAGAAGGACATCGCCGACATCATGCTCACGGGACCGCACGGGGTGAAGGTGATCCCGGCGAGCTCGGGCATCTTCCGCATGACCCAGCTCTCGATGGCCGACAAGACGATTCTCATGGAGCGCCTCGAGGCGGCCCCGCTGGCCTTCGATACGCTGCTGATCGACACGGGCGCCGGAATCAACTCGGACGTGGCCTACCTCAACGCTCTCGGATCGCTTCCTCAACATCCAGATCGAATACCTGGGACACGTGCTCGACGACCGGCGCGTCAGCCAGGCGGTGATCTCGCGCAAGGTGCTCTGCGAGGCCTGGCCCGACAGCCCGGCCACGCGCTGTCTCGAGGCGATCGCCAAGACGCTGCGCGAGACGCCGGCCAAGAGCGAGCTTACAGGCAACGTCCAGTTTTTCTGGAGAACTCTTTTGAATGAGGTGAGCGTATGAGAGATGGAATCACCAAGTACCGGCGTCAGCAAAAATCCGTGGAATACGAAGCTATTCTCACGGTGGAGACGGACGAGGCGGAGACCACGTTCACCGAGACGGTGATGCTTTCGGACGAGGCCGCGGAGCGGCTCGCGGCCGAGGCGATCGCCGAGGACGACGAGATCGAGATCGACGTGACGGCGGCCGCGACGGCCACCAACGCGGCCAAGCTCGCCTCGGCCACGGTCACGGCCAACGCGAAGCTCGCCAAGACGGCCGAGACCGCCAAGGAGTCGCGCCCGCCGCTCGGCACGCGCGACCAGATCATCACCGAGTACGCCCCGCTCATCAAGTACATCGCGCAGAAGATCGCGGCCCGGCTGCCGGCGAACATCGAGCTCGACGACCTGATCAGCTCGGGGGTGATCGGCCTGATGGACGCCATCGAGAAGTACGACCCCACGCGCGACAACAAGTTCAAGACGTACGCCGAGTTCCGGATCCGCGGCGCGATCCTGGACGAGCTGCGCGCCCAGGACTGGGTGCCCCGCTCCGTGCGCGAGAAGGCGAAGATGCTCGAGAGGGCGTACGCCAAGATCGAGCATGAAAAAGGGAGACCGGCTACCGACGAGGAGGTCTGCGAGGAGCTCAAGGTCAGCCAGGAAGAGTACCACGACCTGCTCAACCAGGTGCGGTCGGTCTCGCTGCTTTCGTACGACGACTTGAACAACCTCTCGAAGGGCGACCGGCGCTCCATCCTCGGGCTTTCCGAAAACGGCAAGAGCCCGACGCCGTTCTCCGAGGTGAACGTCGCGCACCTGAAGCGGATGATCGCCGAGTCCATCAAAGACCTGCCCGAGAAGCAGCGTCTCGTGCTTTCGCTCTATTACTACGAGGACCTCAACCTCAAGGAGATCGGCAAGGTGCTCGACGTGACCGAGTCGCGCGTCTCGCAGCTGCACACGCAGGCGATCTTGAGGCTCAGAGGCAAGCTCAAAGGCAACTTCGACGACTTCTTGTTGATGTTCAGCTGACCAGGGGAAGATGGCCAAGGAACTGATCACACTTGCAGGTGACCTCGTAGCGGAGCGCAAGAGGCTTACGGAAAGCCTCCGGCGGCTCGAAGGCACCCTCATGCAGGGCGACGTCGCCAAAGAGCTCTTCCGCGCGCTGGGCGCCGACACGTCGGAGACGATCCTCTCCGAGGTCGACGCGCTGGCGAGAAGCCTCGACCGCCTCGGGGCGCTGACGAAGACGCTCATTCAACAGGTCAACCACGACCGGCTCGAGACCTGCGAGCCGCTGCTCGCCGACGCCGTGCTGAGCATCGAGGCGACCGCCTCGAAGCTCGAGCGGCCGGCGGTGGTCGACTGCAAGTCGAACGACGTGCGCATCGACCGCGACGTGCTCGTGAAGTTCCGGCCGATCTTCCTCGAGATGCTCGAGACGCTGACCGAATACTGCGTCGAATCGCCCAAGGAGCGGCTGGCGCGCAAGAAGCGCCCGAAGGCGTATTTCCAGATCGACGTGAAGCCGTTCGAGGGCGGTTACCGCCTCATGGTGCTTTGCGACGGCAACGGGATCCTGCCGCCGCTCGCGAGCGACCACGGGCTTCGGCTCGCCGAGATCGGCGTGCGCGCGAGCTTCGAGGGGCGTCCCGGCCAGTGGTCGGCGTGGCGGTTCCACATCCCCACGGGGGTCGGCTCGTTTCACGGCGTTCCGGTGCGCGTCGGTGACCGGCGTCTGTGCATCCCCGCGTGGGCGGTGCTCGGGACGCGGGTGGTCGACGGCGCGCCGCGCCCCGGAGTCAAGGTCTGGGCCATCGGCGAGGCGCTCAACCGGGTCGAGGTCGAGCCGGGCCTCGAGGCGAGCTTCGGCACGCGGCTCGTCGAGATCGCCGCGGGCACGCATACGGCGACCTTCGTCGTCGACGAGGTTTTCGAGACCGAGGAAGGCTTCATGAAGCCGCTCGGCGACGCCTTCAACGGCCAGGGTCGCTTCAGCGGCGTGGTCGTGAGCGAGGCGGCCACGCGCGAGGAGCTCTTTCTCGTGCTGAACCCGGCGTATCTCGTCTACGGCGGCTTCGGCGAGGACGAGCCCGCCGCGACCGAGAGGAAACCGGCGGCGCCCAAGCGCGACCGCGAGGAGGACGAGCATGCGGTCTAGCTTCCAGCGCCGTCTCGTCATCGCCGTCGGCATCGCGCTGGGCTCCGGCGTGTTCGTCTCGGGCTACGTGCTCTCGAAGTTCCGCGGTTACGAGGACGCCGCTTCGCGCGTGATGTCGGGAGACCAGCGGACGGTGGTTCAGGGCCATCTCATCGAGGCGCGCGTGAAGGCGGCGGAGGAGCTCGCGCTCAACTCGGTCAACAGCGAGCAGGCCAACGCGAACTTCCGCGAGAAGCTCATCGGCATCAACGACGACGTCCGCAATCTGTCGAAGGACCACCCCGACAAGCACCTCGACGAGATCAAGAAGCAGCTCAACGCGCTGATCTCGGCCAAGCAGGAGCCGCTCGAGGACCTGTTCGTCCATTACCGGAACCTCAAGACGAGCGCTTTCAACGTCTACCGCGCCGCCTGGGCCAACAAGTGGATGACGATCGCGCACAACGTCGGCCTGATCATCAACGACCTGGACAACCTGCCGTACCACGCCGGCGAGAAAGCCGTCGCGAGCGTCTACGCGAAGATCAGCCCGCTGATCGCGCTCATCACGCGCTCGCCGCTCTCGCAGGACGCCAAGCTGCAGCTCTTCGGCCATCTCAACACCCTCAAGGCGCAGGTCGCCCAGTACAACGAGGCGGCCGCGCGCTCCGACAAGGTGAAGGAGCAGCGCCTCGAGGACCTCAAGGCGCTCGCCACGACGCTCAAAAAGTACAACGAGTCGCAGGGCAAGAGCATGCTGCAGTTCGGGAACGAGGCGCGCACCGAGGTTTTCAAGGCGATGATCGCGTTCGGCCTCTTCATCCTCTTCGCGATGGCCTGGTACTGGTTCGCGCTCTCGACCATCGGCGCGCACGTGCGCGCGATCGCCGACCATTTCACCGAGCAGTTCAAGGGCTGGCTCTCGCCGAGCGGCAACAGCACGGCCTCGGGGTTCACGCAGCCCGAGAAGCCCGACGCCGAGCTCCTCGAGGCCTACCGCGCGATCGACCAGACGCTCAAGAGAGTGACCGCCTTGCGCAAGGAAGACGTGCTGATCAAGCGCCTGCTCAACGTTCCGGTCGTGCTCGTCAACCGCAACAAGCAGGCCATCTTCTGGAACTCGGCGCTGTCGATCCTCGGCAAGGTGCGCGCGCTCGAGGAGCTGGGAGCGGTGCCGTACGCAAACTTACTCAGATTCACGTCGGTGCAGGGAAAAGCCGTCGATCCGATCGACAAGGCTTTCGCCGACAACAAGGAAGTCGCGCAGCTCGCGTTGATGCGAGTTGGGGATGACGGGCTCGCGGTGCAGGCGACCTGCACTCCGGTGCTGGGCGCTGACCATCAGGCCGAGTACGTCATGGTTCACATCCGCGATCTGCGCGACGAAAACAAGCGGGCCGAGGCCGAGCTCGACCGCCAGCTCGAGTGCGTTCGTTCGGCCGTCGAGTTCGTGAAAGCCGGCAAGGTTCCGCCCGACGCGGGCCCGAGCCTGCGCAAGCCGGTGGTCGATACCGTCCTGGCGCTCAAGAGCCACGCGCTCGCGCTTCAAGAGCAGGCCTCCATCATGGCCGGCCAGGTCGAGACGATGCGAAGCCGCATGGAGCGCGAGGCCGGCTTGAAGAAGACGGTGCACGGCCGCGTCGAGCAGGTGTCGGGCGAGATCGCGAGCGTGCGCGCGGCGCTCGCCGAGCTGCGCGCCGCCAGCGACTCGGTGACCGTCAAGTTCGGCCAGATCGAGGCGCGCGGGAAGCTGCTGCGCACCGAGTACGACGACATCCGCCGCCGCGGCCAGGATCTGGCGCGCGACCTCAAGGCGAGCCAGGGGCTCGTCTCGCAGTGCATCGCGCGCCTGGCGCAGACCGAGGAGATCTCGACGCGCGTGCGCGCCAACGAGCGGATGATCCGGGGGCTGCTCGAGAAGTCGACGGTGCTCAACGCCAACAACAGCATCCTGGGCTCCAAGCGCGAGCTCACGCCGTCGGACGTCGTCACGATCACCGAGAACATCACGCAGCTCATGAACCAGTTCGATCGCAGCTACCGCTTCATCGAGCAGTCGGTGGGCGACGTCGAGCGCGGGCTGGCCGACCTCACGACCAAGCTCCACGACAACCTCGCCACCGTGAGCAAGCTCTCGAGCGACGACCACGACCTCGTGCGCGCCGTGCAGGAGTCGGAGAAGCTCGTCGTCGCGAGCACGGGCGAGACGGCCGAGGTCGGCCGCGAAGTCGTCCATCTCAAGGCCGCCGCCAACCGCCTGGCCACCGACATCAAGGCCGTCGAGGCCAAGATCCAGCGCCTCGTGCAGATCGGGCAGGCGAGCCTCGCGCTCCAGAGCCAGCTCGAGATCGGCTTCCAGGGCATGTTCGGCACGGTCGGCCCGGCCAACAACGGCGCCGCGCGCGGCCTCGGCGGCTCCGCCTAGCTCACTTCGAGACGTCGGTCTTCGTGGCGCCCGCGGGCGCGGAGGGCTGGACGCCCGGGCTGTACCGGTCGACGACGTCGCCGAAGCAGCTCTGGCCAAGCTTGTCGCTCGTGTCGGCGGCATCGCCGATCACGACGGGTTTGACCGGGTTTTGGGCGAGCTTCGCGGCGATGTCGGCGTCGCTGATGTCGGGCTTGCCGGCGGGCGCCGAGCAGTCGTCCAGCCAGCGCAGGAGCGAGCCGCCGACGCGCTCGGGCGTGCCGCCCGCGGATTTTTTCGAGGCCGTGATCTCGTAGCCGCGCTTGTTGAACGGCTTGGCCGGAAACTCGTTGTAGACGACGTTGAGATACGGACGGTCGGAGAACGTCTTGAAGGCTTCTTTCCCGCCCTCGGCCTGAAAGAGCTGGAGCGACGGCGGCCAGGCGTTCGACACCTTGAGGAACCCGAAGGTCTTGCCGGCCTTGTCGGTCACGTTGTCGGCGTAGCCATCCTTGAGCTTCTGCCTGCACTCGCGCGCCTTGTCGGCGACGCACCAGCTTTGAAACGTCTTGCTGTAGTAGAGCTCGACGCCGTTGATGAACACGCCGTCGCCGTCGGTCGAGAGCGACTTGGCGCTCAACGTCGAGCCGGGCAGCTCGACGGGTACCTTGGCGGGGTTCGCGCACTTGCTCACGCAGGCCGGTCCGGGCGGCAGCGTGATCGTGTCGGGAAAGTCGTCGCCGGTCGACGCGAGCACGATCGAGGCGACCTCGAACTCGTCGCCCGCTTTGCTCGCGCCGGCCGCGATCACCGAGTCGTAAAAGAGGAAGCCCGAGCGGCCGTCGCAGATCGCCGATACCGTCGCGCACGGGCAGCGGACCTTGGCCAAGCCCAGGTCCAGCACCTTGCAATGGACGGCCAATGCCGGGCTTTCGAGCACGAGCAGCAGCGTGGCCGCGAAAAAGAAGCTACGCATTCCGAGAGGTCCCCCGGCTATCATTATAATGGGGCTGCCGGGCTTTGAGCAGGGCCTTGGAATCGTTGCCTTTTTCAGAGCTCGAATGCAAGCCTGAGGGCCACGCGGCGGTCTTCGAGGCCGCCCGCGTTGCCGGTGAGCTCTTCGCCGTAGGTCGAGAGGTCGAGCTTCACGACGGGCAGGTCGATGCCGAGGCCCGCGGTGGGGTAGCCCTGGTTCAGGCCCAGCCGCAGCGAGAACACCCGCGAAAGCTTTCCCTCGGTTCCGAAGTGGGTTTTCTTCGCGAACGAGATGCGCTTCTGCGAGTCGCCCGTATCCTGGATCTCCATCGAGAAAAGCGGCGCCGTGAACCACCACCAGTCGGGGAAGTCGAAGCGCACGCCCCAGTGGATGAGGCGGTCGTTGTTCGTCGGCCGGGAGCCCAGGCCGCTCATGAGGGCGGCGTTGAGGTCGGAGTAGTGGGTCTTGAGGAGGCTCGAGATCGTCATCCCGATGGAGATGCGCGTCCAGGGCAGCTCCCACGGGATGTGGTAGTAGGCGCCGAGGTCGGCGTCGACGCCGAAGCCCTGGTTGCCGAAGTTGGAAAGCGCGAGCTTCTTGCCCGTGAGGAAGTCGAGCGAGCTGAGCGTCGAGTCGGCCGAGACGCGGTAGAGGAAGTGCAGGTTCAAGCCCACCGAGAGCTGGTTGTTGAAGAAGGGGTGCGAGAACCCGAAGTTCGGGCCCACGTCCATGATCGTCTGCGAGTCGACGTCGGTGGTGAAGTTGACCGTGAGGTTGGTGTGGGCGCCGGCGTACAAGCCGAAGGCGAAGCCGAGGTCGCCGATGAACGTCGGGTCGTAGTAGGCGGTCATCATCTGGAAGAGCAGGTGCTCGTTCTGGCCGATGAGCGACGAGGCACCCGAGATGGTGCTCGCGCCGGAGGCGGACTTCAAGTTCGAGAGCGAGCTCGTGCTGCCGATCAGATTCGTGTTGAGCTCGACCATCGTCTCGAGCATCGTGAACTTCCACGTGTCGACCTCGGAGAGGCGCGCGGGGTTGCCGAAGAGCGACTCGCTGTAGTTGCCCGTGGTGTAGAGCACGCCGCCCATGCCCTCGCTGCGGATGCCGCGGAAATTGCGGGGCTGCTCCTCGATGGCTCGTGCTACGGGAGAAAGCGCGGTGAGGAGGAGGAGTAGGAGCGCCGTCACGGGTTAGGGATCACC
>JACQAX010000246.1 GCA_016194795.1 Deltaproteobacteria bacterium
ACAGTCAGCTCGGCAACAGCTGGTACCTCGTGCCGCCGGCGCTCGGTGCGGCCGCCGCGATTCTCCATTCGTTCGCGCGCTCGTTCCAGCGCCGCGGCGTGAGCGACCGCTCGATCCACACGGCGCGCCTCGATCGCCGTCAGGCGCTCGCGGACGTTTTCGAAAGTTACCATTTCGGGATCTTCATCCTGCATCCGCTCAACTGGCTGGCGCGCGGCCTCGTTTCCCTGCTCAACGCGTTTCTGGGCGGCACGTTCGGCGTGGAGGGCGGGGTGCTCGAGCTCAGCTTTCTCGCGCTGCCGCTGCTTTCGCGCTACATCCGCCTTTTCATCGAGGAAAAGCAGACGTTCGTGGTGTGCACGATCGCCGCGAGCCTGAGCGTCGCCGTCGGCGCGCCGTTCAGCGGCGGCTTGATCGCGCTCGAGCTCGTGCTTGCCGTCGACGCGCGCGTGCGAGCCGGCGCGGTGCTTGCCGCGCTCACGGCTTACGGCACGGCGTTGCTCTTCCAGAGCACGCTGCTGCGAGGGCTCTTCGCCGAGACGGCCGTCGAGCGGCTGAACATCCTGGGCGCACTCTTTGCCGGCCTCAAGCCCCTCAATCTCGAGATCTTTCAGTGGGCGCTTCTGAGCCTGGCGGCCCTTTGCGTGGGCATCGGCTCGGGGATGCTCGCCGCCATCACCTCGGGCGCGCTTTCGCGCGGGTCGCTCTTTTTCGCCGACTTCTTCAAGGGCCGCTTCCGCCTGGCGATGCTCACGACCGGCGTGCTGATGGGCATCACCGTCTACCTCGTGCCCGAGTCGTTCATCGAGCCCTGGCGCGCCTGGGAAGACTTGGCGTGGCTGCGCCTCTCGTCGGCCCGGGCGATCACGCTCCTCGTGACCGAGTGGGTGCTGCTCGTGCTTGCGTTCTCGGGCTGGGGCTCGTCGGGGCTGTTTTCGCCCGTGCTCCTGCTCGGCGCGCTCGGGGGCTACGCCGTCGGCAACATGGTCGGTACGACGTGGGCGCTACCGCTGGCGATCGCCGGCGCGGTCTCGATGCTTTCGGCTATGTTCCGCATCCCGATCGCCGCCGCCGCGCTCGTGCTTGAGGTCGGCCACGACGGCCCGATGTGGTGGCTCTCGACGCTTGCCGTGCTTTCGGCCACGCTTTTCACGCGCAGCCTCGGCATCAAGCCTTTCCACGAGATGCTGCTGGAACGCACGGGACTTCGCCTGCTCAGCGGCCGCGCCGTCAGCGTGCTCGCCAATCTCAAGACGAGCGAGGCGATGTTCGACAACATCGAGACGATCAGCGAGACGGCCGGTATCCAGGAGATGCGCGCCGCCGCGGCCGCCTCGAGGCACAACTTCCTCGGTGTCGTTTCATCGAGCGATGGCACCTATCTCGGGTTGCTGTCGCTGGAACAGCTGCCCGGCCGGGTGCGCCACGTCCTGCGTCCCGACGTTCGCCCGTCCGACGTGGCGGCTATCGAGCGCGTCGTCGAGATCCGCGATCTCATCGACAACTTCACGCCGACGATCCGCCCCGACGAGAGCCTTGAGAGAGCCTTGGCACTGCTCGAGGACGCGCCCTGCGTCGCGGTGGTCGATGAGAACCGCAAGCTGCGCGGCTTTCTCTTCGAGTCGGCGGTAAGCGGCGTCTACAAGCGCGAGATCGCCGGCACCGTCATTCGTCAGTCGTGACTCCTCGCTGCGCCGCAGAATCGCCCCGCTTTTCCCTTAGATAGGCTCTTTCGTAGCCTATTCATTTGTGGTTAAACTCGCCCTCTATGTCGCATCTGAACGAGCTCAATGATAGACAGCGCGCCGGCGTAGAAGCCGCGCATGGCCCCGTATTGGTCATCGCGGGTGCCGGCAGCGGCAAAACCAAGATGCTAACGGCCCGCATCGTCGAGCTCATGGGGAAGCACCAGGTTCCCGCGCACAATATTCTCGCGGTCACGTTCACCAACAAGGCCGCTGGCGAGATGCGCGAACGCGTCAGCAGGGCGCTCGGCCTCCATCCGGATGCGCTCACGCCACCACCGCCGTGGGTGAGGGGTTCGGCCCATCTTTCGCAACCCGCCATCGGCACCTTCCACGCGATCTGCACGCGCCTTCTGCGCCGCGAGATCGATCGCACGCCTTACAAGCAGCAGTTCGTCATCTATGACGACAGCGACCAGCTGTCGTTGGTGAAGGATTGCTTCTCGCAGCTCAATCTCTCCGATAAAACCTTCTCGCCGAAGAGCTTCCAGCACGGCATCAACCAAGCCAAGTGCTCGGCCTTCGAGCCGCACGAGCTCGAGCAGAACGAGTTCAATCTCTACCAGAAGAATCTCCGCAAAGTTTACGAGCTCTACCAAAAAGAGCTCTTCAAGAACAACGCGATCGACTTCGGCGAGATCATCACGCTGACCTACCGCCTGCTGCGCGACAATGCCGACATCCTCGAGAAATACCAGGATCTCTACCGTTTTATCCACGTCGACGAGTACCAGGACACCAACCGCGCGCAGTACCTGCTCGTGAAGCTGCTCGCCGCCAAGCACCGCAACATCTGCGTCGTCGGCGACGAGGACCAGTCGATCTACAAGTGGCGCGGAGCCGACATCCGAAACATCCTCGACTTCGAGAAGGATTATCCCGAGGCGCAGGTCATCAAGCTCGAGCAGAACTACCGCTCGACCCAGACGATCATCAACGCCAGCTCGAAGGTCATCTCGCACAACTCCTCGCGCAAGGCCAAGACCCTCTGGACGTCGAACGAGGTGGGCGAGCTCGTCTCGCGCTACCAGCTCGCCGACGACCGCGCCGAAGCCGAGCTCGTCGTCTCGCAGCTCAAGGCCCAGTGCGCGTCGAACGGCTACGCGTTCAGCGACGTCTCGATCTTTTATCGTACGAATGCGCAGTCCCGCGTGCTCGAAGAAGTGCTCCGCCGCGACAAGATCCCTTACAAGATCGTCGGCGGCCTCAAGTTCTACGATCGCAAGGAAATCAAAGACGTCCTCGCGTACTTCCGCATCCTCACCAACGGCAACGACGGCGTGAGCTTCAAGCGCATCATCAACGTGCCCCAGCGCTCGATCGGCAAGGCGACCGTCGAGAAGGTCGAGGAGCACGCCAACAAAACCGGCGTCACCTTCGAGAAGGCGTTGGAGGAGTGCGGCGGCAACGACGTGCTCGCCGGCGCGGCCAGGCGCAAGACGGGCGAGTTCCTCAATCTGCTGCACGAGCTGCGCGCGCTCATGCGCATGAAGTCGCTCTCCGAGTTCTACCACGAGCTCCTCGATCGTACGCGCTACGTCGACGAGCTGAATGCCGAGAACACCGAGGAGTCCCTCTCGCGCATCGAGAACTTGAAGGAATTCGACTCGAACATCGTCGAGTTCGAGAATGCCCAGAAGATCGATGCGGCCAACGCCGGGCATACGGGCGACGTCGCCAGCGCCGAGACGCTCCTGCCGCTTTTCCTCGAGAGCGTCACGCTCTCGGCCGAGCAGCAGTCGGGCGAGAACGAGGCCGGCTCGGTGTCGCTCATGACTCTCCACACCAGCAAAGGGCTCGAGTTCCCGCTCGTCTTCATGGTGGGCAACGAGGAAAGGCTTTTTCCCTCGATCCGGTCCGAGGAAGAGAGCGACGAGGACATCGAGGAAGAACGGCGCCTCTGCTACGTCGGCATGACGCGCGCCAAGCGCAAGCTCTACATGACGCACGCCGTCTGTCGGCGCGTATACGGCGAAATCGTCTATCACGACCCATCGCGCTTCTTCGACGAGATTCCCAAGGAGCTCGTCGAGTACACCGACCTCGCGCGGCGCGCCGCCGGCGTCGGCGGCTCGTACGGGCGTAAAGACGACGAGGGCTACGACTACGAGGCGCGTTCGGCGCACGATGCTTACACCGAGGGTCCGTCGTACTCGCGTGGCACGGGCGTGCACTCGAAGCAGCCCGCGCGCCGCGACTCGAGCTGGGACGCGTACGTGCCCAGCACCGTCTCCCGCCCGTCCACGTCGGGCGATCGCGACAGCATGCGTGTGCCGACCATCGGCATCAAGGTCAAGCACGGCACCTACGGCCTCGGCATCGTCCGCGGCGTCGAGGGCGCCACGCAGGACGCCAAGGTGACCGTCGAGTTTTCCGGGAAAGTCATGAAAAAGTTCGTCCTCAAGTTCGCGAACCTCGAATACATGGGGTGATATGAGTAAGTTCGGGTCCGATGACGTCAGAAAAGTGGCGCAGCTCGCGCGTCTCAAGCTTACCGACGAGGAAGTCGGGAAGTTCGCCCACCAGCTCGAAAGCGTTTTGGGCTACGTCGCGAAGCTCAGTCAGCTGTCGACCGACGGCGTCGAGCCGCTGACGCATCCTCTTGAGCTCGCCACGCCGCTGCGTCCCGACGATGCGCGCCCGTCGCCCGGCGCCGAGACGATGGTGTCGAGCGCGGCCGAGCACCTCTACGAGAACTACAAGGTGCCTCAAGTGCTGGGCGGGGGAGGCTGACCGATGCTTCGCGCGCTCCACGAAAAACTCTCCGCGCGAAAAATCTCGTCGGTCGAGCTGGCGAAACATTATCTCGCGCGCATCCGGCAGGACCAGACCAATTCCTTCATCACGGTCTGCGAAAAAGAGGCGCTCGAGCAAGCCGCGGCGGCTGACCGCCGGCTCGCGACCGGCGAAGGCGTCACGCTTCTGACGGGAATCCCGCTTGGGCTCAAGGATCTGATCTGCACGAAAGGCGTGCGCACGACCTGCGCCTCGAAGGTCCTCGGCGATTATGTGCCGCCGTACGACGCGACCGCCGTCACGCGCCTGAAAGCGGCCGGTGCGACTTTTCTCGGCAAGCTCAACATGGACGAGTTCGCGATGGGCGGATCGAACGAGAACTCCGCTTTCGGTCCCGTTCGCAACCCGGTCGATCCCGAGCGGGTGCCCGGCGGCTCGAGCGGCGGTTCGGCCGCGGCGGTGAAGGCGGGCCTGGCGGTGGCTACCCTCGGCAGCGACACCGGCGGCTCGATCCGCCTTCCGGCAGCCTACACCGGCGTCGTCGGGCTCAAGCCGACTTACGGCTCCGTCAGCCGCTTCGGCCTCGTCGCCTTCGCGAGCTCGCTCGACCAGATCGGCCCGATGGCCGCCACCGCGGAAGACTGCGCGATTGTCTATTCGGCGATTGCCGGCCACGATGCCAGCGACTCGACGTCCGTCCCTCGTCCCGGTGCCGACTACGTGCTGGCCATGCAGAAGTCGGCGACGAAGAAGTTCCGCATCGGCGTACCTCGCGAGTACGTCGCGGGCGGGCTTCAGAAAGAAGTCGCCGCGGCGCTCGAC
>JACQAX010000254.1 GCA_016194795.1 Deltaproteobacteria bacterium
CTACGGTGGCGTGCGGTGGCTGCCGCGAGTCGTATCCGGTGCTCGGCGGCGTGCTCGTGCTGGTCCCTGACGTTCGCGGTTATCTCGCCGAGCATGCCAAGGGCATCTCGCGCTACGTCGACGACGCCGAGATCCCGAAGGCGCATCGCGCGACTTACCTGAAAGCGAAGAAACAGTTGAACGGCGACGAGCACATCGAAGAAGACCTCGAAGCCGAGCGCGTGACCGCGCTCTACGTCATGACTCATTATCTCAAAGCGGCTGAGGTGCGCTCGCCCAGCCCCGCGATCGCCGAGCTCGTCGCCAAGCATTGGGATCGCGGGCCGTTCGCCCGCATCCGCGAGCTGCTCGACGCGAAGAAAGCGGGCGGCTCGCTCGTCGAGCTGGGCTGCGGCGTCGGTGGGCTGCTGCCGGCGCTCGGTCCGCGCGTCAAAAGCTATCTCGGACTCGACAGCTCGTTTGCGAGCATCGCGATCGCGCGCCACTTCGCGCTGGGCGCGCCGCTTAAGCGCGAGGTGCGGCTTCCGGCCGATCTGCTCGACGGGCCCGTCTCGCGGCCCACGCGAATCGCGCCGCCGCGCAAGGCGCAGGCCGGCGCCGATTTCGTCGTCTGCGAGCTCGACCGCCCTCCGCTCAAAAGCGGGTGCTGGGACGTCGCCGCCGCGCTCAACGTGATCGACATGCTGCCCGAGCCCGCCGACCTGCCCGCGCTCCAGCGGCGCCTGCTCGTGGAGGGAGGACTGGCCGTCCAGAGCTGCCCCTACATCTGGCACGCGCGGGTCGCCGCCGAGCTGCGCGCGCGGCTGCCGAAAAGGATCCGCGATTCGGCCGCGGCCGTCGAGTGGCTGTATGAGGAGGCGGGTTTCGAGGTCGAAACCTCGGAAGCTCACGTTCCCTGGGTGTTTTTCAAGAACGAGCGCCAGGTCGAGCTCTACTCGACGCATCTGTTTCTGGCGCGCAAGTCCCGGTAAAATCTGCCGTTGTTACGGCTCGCAACGCGAAATCGTCAAGAATTTCTATCGAGGCGACGATCTACGTAACATGGCCATTCCTAAAAACGTGCGCAAAGGCGACGTGATTCTGAAAGAAGGCGAGAAACCCGGGACGATCTACATCATTCAGTCCGGGATGGTTTCGGTCTTCCTTCCGAAGCAGAAAAAGAACATCGAGCTCTACAAGGCCGGAGTCGGACAGATCGTCGGCGAGGAGGCGCTCTTCGGGCTGCCGCTCACCGCGTCGGTCGCCGCCGTGAACGACGTCTCCCTCATCGAGGTGCGCGTCGACGCCGTGAAGCCCTTGCTCGACGCCGCGAACCCGACGGTCAAGCACCTGCTCAAGTCGGTCATCGACAAGCAGAAAGCTTTCAACGGCGAGCTCAAGACGCTCAAAGCCGACCAGGACCTCACGCCGTGCCCGCCCGACAACACGGCGAAAGTTTTCGCGTGCCTCTTCCACGTCGCGAAGTATTACGGCGAGAAGAAGGACAACAAGATCGTCATCCAGTGGGAAATGCTCAAGCGCTTCGCGCAGCGCATGTTTCTCGAAAGCCCGCTTCGCCTGGAGCAGGCGTTCAATATCCTGCTCAAGCTCAAGCTCGCCGAAGTGCAGATGGTGAAGGTCGACCCGAAGCCGCAGAAGCCGGGGGCGCCGAAGCCGAAGGAAGAAGAGCTCTTGGAAACGATGGGCGCCTGCACCTTCCACGACCTGGTTCCGGTCGAGCGCTTTTTCGAGTTCTATGCCCAGTTCCATTTCAAGGGCGCGAACCCGACGATCCTCAAATACGACGACAAATGCAACCAGGTGGTCAAAGCCCTCGTGCAGATCTCGGAAGGCGAGCGCCAGGACAAGTCCGGCGTCGTCTACATGAAGTACACCGAAACCTGCGATAAGATGAAGGCGATCATCGGGCCCTCGTTCACGGCCGACACGATCCTGCGTCTCGAGCAGAAGGGCCTGTTCGTCAAGCGCGAGTCGAACAACCAGGGTGGCACGCTCTCGTTCTTCCGCCAGGAGTTCATCAACATGGGCGAGGCGTGGAAGATCCTGCGCGAGGTCGAGAAGTGGAACGAGCTCGGCTTCGTCGACATGAGCGAGCCCAAGCCCGTGCTGGCCCCTGGTGCCGTGGGCGCCGACGGCGCGCCCCTCGATCCGAACAAGGCCATCGTCACTTGCCCGGCCTGCCTTTCGGCGGTGGGCGAGGCGGCCAAGTTCTGCCACGCGTGCGGCCAGAAGCTCACTGCCCAGGCCGCCTGAGGTGTGCTAAAGACGGGGAATGGGAATCCTCGTCAGCGTCCACCAGCTCAGCAAAACCTTCGGCGCCCGCCCGCTCTTCAGCGGCATCACCTTCGTTTTGAACGAGGGCGAGCGCGTGGGCCTCATCGGCCCCAACGGCATGGGCAAGTCGACGCTCCTCAAGATCCTGGCGGGCCAGTACACGCCTGACACCGGCACGGTGTCGACCCAGAAGGGCCTGCGCGTGGGTTATCTCGCGCAGGTGCCCACGTTCACGCCGGGGGCCACGGTCGAAGAGACCGTGCGCGAGGGCGTGGCCGATCGCGACGAGCACGACTGGGAAGCCATAGCGTTAGTCCAGGAGTTCATGGCCAAGCTCTCGCTCGAGGACGGCCCCGTCGACAAGCTCTCGGGCGGCTGGAAAAAACGCGTGGCGCTCGCGCGCGAGCTCGTGCGCAAGCCCGATCTCATGCTGCTCGACGAGCCCACCAACCATCTCGACGTCGAGAGCATCCTGTGGCTCGAGGATTTTCTCGCCTCGGCGCGCTTCACCACGCTCACCGTCACCCACGACCGCCTTTTCCTCCAGCGCATCGCCAACCGCATTCTCGAGCTCGATCGCCGCAACGCGGGCGGCCTGCTCAGCGTCGACGGCGACTACACCACCTATCTCGAAACCAAGGGCGCTTTGATGGCCGCCCAGGAGCGCCGCGAGATCATCATGAAGAACACGCTCCGGCGCGAGACCGAGTGGCTCCGGCGCGGCGCCAAGGCGCGCACCACGAAGCAGCAGGCGCGCATCAAGCGGCACGGCGAGCTTTCCGAGGAAGTGGGCGAGCTCGGCTATCGCAACCAGCAGCGCACGGCGCGCATCGACTTCGCGGGCCTCGAAAAAAATCCCAAGCGCCTGATCGACGCCAAGCAGATCTCCAAATCGTACGGCGACCGCAAGCTCTTCAAGAAGGTGGACCTGCTCATCACGCCCGGCACGCGCATCGGGCTGCTCGGCCCCAACGGCTGCGGCAAGTCGACGCTGATCCGCTGCCTGCTCGGGCAAGAAGCGCCCGACACGGGCGAGGTCACGCGCTCCGACCAGGTGTCGGTGGCGTACTTCGAGCAGAACCGCGACCTGCTCGACCCGTCCGAGACGGTCGAGAACACGCTCTGCCCGCGCGGCGACCACGTCGAGTATCGCGGGGGGCGCGTGCACATCCGCGGCTATCTCGATCGCTTCCTCTTCAGCAACGAGCAGGCCGTGATGAAGGTCGGCAACCTCTCCGGCGGCGAGCAGAGCAGGCTGCTCCTGGCCAAGCTCATGCTCACGCCCGCCAACGTGCTCGTGCTCGACGAGCCGACCAACGACCTCGACATGGCCACGCTCACGATCCTGGAAGAGTGTCTCGTCGAGTTTCCCGGCGCCGTGCTCTTCGTGACCCACGATCGTTATTTTCTCGACCAGGTGGCGACCAAGATCCTGGGCTTTACCGAGTCGGGCGAGCTGCTCGGCTTCGCCGACATCGCGCAGTGGGAAAGCTGGAAGGTGGAGCAGGACGCCGCCGCGCGCGACGCCGCGTCTTCCCAGCGCTCGGCCGTGAAGGCGGTCACCGCGGCCGCCGCGGCCAGGAAGTCGCGCAAGCTCTCGTTCAACGAGCAGCGCGAGCTCGATGGCATGGAGGCCACCATCCACAAGGCGGAGGCCCGCCTGGCCGAGCTTGCCGCCGAGAGCGCCAACCCGGACCTCGTGAGCAACGCGATCCGCTTGAACGAGCTGGCCAAGGCGATGGCGACGGCCGAAGCCGAGATCGAACGCCTGTATTCGCGCTGGACCGAGCTAACGGAATAGCGCCGCCAGCCGGCTATGCTATGATTTCGGGATGCACATTTCTCTCTTCTGCCTGTTGGGGGTTGCCTTTGCCCAGGTCGCCGCGAAGCCCGCGGCTCTCGTAAAGCTCGTCGAGGGATCGCCCAAGGTCGTCGTCGTCGATCTCGCGACGAACAAGATCCACGAGGTCGCGCGCGGCGAGTCGCTTCACGAGAACGAGAAGGTCACGACCAAGCAGGGGCAGGTCGTGGTCATCGAGTTTCCCGAGGGCTCCGAGATCACGCTGAGCGGCGACTCGAGCATCGAGATCAAGGAAATCAAAGCCGAGGGTGCCGCGCCGGCGAGCATCCTCTCGATGGGTTACGGAACCTTGCGCGCGCTCGTGCGCCGCGTGTACAGCGGCCGCGAGATTTTCGTGATCAAGACGGCCACCGCCGCCATGGGCGTGCGCGGCACGCATTTCGTGGTGGAGGTCGACCGCGCCGGGCAGACCACCGTGAGCACGTTGCACGGCTCCGTCGTGATGGCGGCGTCCGTCGACCTCTTGCGCGACACGAGCCGCAGCGTCACCGTTCGCGCCGGCATGTCGAGCACGATCGCGTCGCGCCAGGCGACGCCGTCGACGCCCGCGCCCTGCAATCGTACGAGCCTCGACAAGGCGATGCAGAAGACGACGACGACCAGCCCGTCCAGCGGTGCCAGCGGCTCTTCGGGCAAAGGAAGCGGCAGCGGCGCGTCGCAGCCGCCCTCAGGCGCCTCCGGTGGCACGGGTGGCGACCAGCCCCGCAGCCTCAAGGACGCGTTGAGTTCAAAAGACGCCAAGCCCACCCAGGACTCGCGCCGCTCGTCGGCGATGGGTGGGTCGGGCCAGGGTGGTGGCCCGGGCGGCGGTATGGGTGGCCCCGGAGGTCAGGGCGGGCAAGGTGGCCAAGGCGGCCAAGGTGGCATGGGTGGCCAGAGCCCGGGTGGGACCGGCATGGGCAGTGGGCCTGGAATGGGCAGCGCGCCTGGCGGTATGGCGCCGGCGCCGGGAATGGGAACGATGCCGGGCGGAGGTTTGGCACCGGGCGGAACCGGCGGCTCGTTGCCGCCGCCGCCGACGGGTGGAGCGGCTCCGCCACCGGGCGGGGCTCCGCCGCCACCACCGCGTCGCTGACGCTCGAAAGCAGAACGGGCCCGGCCGCGCATCGCGCGACCAGGCCCGTGCCGAGTTGGATCCGGTCTCGTGGTGGCTTACTTCACGCCGAGTTCGTTGAGCTCGTTCTTGTACCAGCTCTTCAAGATCGCCTTCGACGTTTCAGGGCTCGTGCCCCAGTACGTCGCGACTTCCTTGTTGACCGACTCGATGCCCGAGAAGTCACCCTTCTTGGCCGAGTCAAGAGCGCCCTGCGCCTTGTCGACGCCGACGCCGTACAGGCGCTTGCTGAAGTCAGCAACGTCCTGGTCGGTGCGGGCGCGCTTCAAGCGCTTCGAGAGCGTGGCCCAGTCGTTCAGGGTCTTGGCGATCTGCACGCCGGTCTCTTCCGAGAGCGCGTACTTCGCGGCGAAGTCCTTGCCGACCTTGGTCACGACGGCCTTTTCCTGCTTGGCGACGTCGCTGATGACGTCGCGGCTGTCTTTGTCCGCGTCTTCGTTGAGCGCGTTGCCCCACTCGTTGTACAGGACGCCCGTGGGCGAGAGCCACGCGTAGCCGACGTATTCCTGCCCGAAGCCGTACGAGTCGGTGTAGAAGTAGTCGCCGTAATACAGCGCGCTCTGGTAGTAGTACGGGTCTTCGCTGGCGATGACCTTCACGCCGTCGGCGTAAAAGTTACAGCCGGCGCTCGGGGCGCCGTCGCCGCAGTGGTTGCCGTAAACGTCATACCAGGCCTGGGTATAGACGACGGTGTTCTGGCAGCCGCTGGCCACGACGGTGGCGACCGCAAGGCTTGCCACGGCAAGCATTGTCTTCAGTTTCATGATGAGTATCCCTCTTTTAATGCACCCAGCGCGATTGCTTCATGAATCACGCCGGGCCGGTTTATCGCCCCGCCTCTTGCGGGAGAATCTCGTTCAACAAGTCGAGCGGCACGCGGATGAACCGGTCGCCGCAGAAAAACACCAGCTTCGTCGGGGCGTCGGGCGTCGCCGCGACCGGGTTGCCCAGGCCCTGGCAGCCGCCGCCCGCGCTGAAGCGGAACCGCGCGGGTCTCGACAGGCCCTTCAGCCTGCCGTCGGCGGCGTAGCTCGGCAGCACGATCTCGGCGGCGTCGGTCGCGCCGAGGCTTGCCGGCACGAGGATGCCGGGCAGACGATCGACGCCCGCGCCCGCGTCGACGGCCACGGGAAAGAGCGTGCGCGCGAAGATGAAGGCCGGCAGGAAGCTGAAGCGGTCGAGCGCCGCGCGCGCGGTCTGGCCGGTGGCGAGGTCGTCGAACTGCAGCTCGTAATGCGACTGCGAGAAGGCGGCCAGCGGCGCCGCCCCTTTTCGCGGCGAGCCCGTATAGAGCCCCGAGAGCTGGACGACAGAGTCGGTAAC
>JACQAX010000272.1 GCA_016194795.1 Deltaproteobacteria bacterium
GCAACGATCCGGCGAAAACAAGCGGCCTCGAGGCGTGCGCCAACGGCGCGTGCAAGGTGGAGCTGACGCCGACCGACAACCTCTGTTACCGAATTTTCCAGGGCAAGACGTGTTACGACATCCTTCCGCCCGGGGGCCTGAAAGGAAAGATCGACGACTGCTGGATGGTGAAGCGCGATCGGCGCCTCGCGGAGATCAAGCAGCTTCTCGAGCAGAACAAGGACGACCTCACCGACGAGAACAAGAAGCTCGCGCAGCTCGAGGAAACCCGCGACGGGATGATCGAAGACTGCGCCGATTGCAACCTGCCAACGGCTCCTCCGGGAATGCGCATCAGCGCGGGCGTCGGCGGAAATTACATCTTGCAACAGCGCGAGCCCAGCACCTTCGAGAAGGTGATGATGGGCATCGGTGTCGGCGGCTCGCTGCTGCTCGGCGGCCTCAACAGTTATTTCTCGTACAAGTCGGCTTCGAACTACGCCACCTCGTACGGTCAGTACGTCAATAACGCCAAGGATCTCGGCATCCCGTTCTATCCTCCGAGCCCTTACGGCGGGATGTACGGCGCCGGTCTCGGTGCCGGCGGCGGCAGTCCGTGGCTTTATGGGCTTGCTGGCGGCTTAGGCGCGCTTGGCGGCCTTGGCGGGATGATGGGCGGCGGTTACGGCGGCGGCTATGGCGGCGGCATCAACATCGGCGTCGGCATGGGTGGTTACCCGGGCTACGCTCCGATGGGTTATCCGGGCATGGGGATGTACGCTGGGATGGGTGGTTTTCCGGGCTCCTACGGCGGCATGTTCCCGCCAGGCTATCCGGCCAACCCGTATGGCGGCATGGGCGGCATCGGCATCTCGGGCGGTATCGGCATCGGCATGCCGGGCATGTTCCCGGGCGGCGGTATTTTTCCGGGAATGAACGGCGGCATCTCGACGGGACCGTATACGGGCTTCCCGTATTTCATTCCCGCGACGCCTGGCCCGAGCTCAATCTTCACCGGCCAGATGAGCCCGTTCTGGGGCAGTCCGTTCCCGAGCGCCGGTTATGGCGCTCCGGGCATGGGCTATGGTTTCTCGGGTTATCCTGGCATGGCTGCGGGTTTCGGCATCGGGATGGCTGCGGGCATGGGAATGGGCCCGCCGATGGGCATGTCGATGGGCATGGGCTTTGGTCCGCCCATGGCAATGGGCATGGGCATGGGCATGGGCATGGGCCCGCCGATGGGCTACGGCATGGCAGCGGGCATGGGTATGGGTTTTGGCCCGCCGATGGGCTACGGTATGCCTGCTTATGGCGGTGTGCCTGGTTTCGGTCTCGCGGCGGGTTTCGGTTTTTCGCCTCCGCCGATGGCCATGGGCATGGCGATGGGTATGGGCATGGGCCCGCCGATGGGCTACGGCATGGCGATGGGCATGGGCATGGGCATGGGCCCGCCGATGGGCATGGCGATGGGGATGGGCATGGGTCCGCCAATGGGCTACGGCATGGCAGCGGGCATGGGTATGGGTTTTGGCCCGCCGATGGGCATGGCGATGGGGATGGGCATGGGCCCGCCGATGGGCATGAACATGGGAATGGGCATGGGCTTCGGTCCGCCGATGGCGATGGGCTACGCGCCGCCGCCGAGCTTCGGTCTTGCCGCCGGCATGGGAAGCTTCGGTCCGCCGATGGGCATGGCGATGGGCGTGGGCATGGGGCCGCCGATGGGCTACAGCATGGGCGTCGGTATCGGCATGGCCGCGGGCTTCGGTCCGCCAATGGGCTATAGCGGTTTTCCGAGCGGCTTTCCGAGCGCTTACCCGCCGACCTTCCCGGGGCCCGCGATGGGTCCGTGGGGTCCGGGAATGCCTCCAGGCATGCAGTACCCGGGGCTCGTTCCGGGATTCCCAGGCATTCCGAATGGCGCCCCGTGGGGGCAGGGCTATGGTCCTGGCAGCCCGTTCGGCCCGCAGTTTCCGGGTGGCCCGGGCATGCAGGGCTTTGGCCCCGGACCCGGGATGTACGGTCCGGCCATGCAGAGCAGCTGGGGCATGAGCAATCAGTTCTATCAGAACCAGATGGGCGGCTACGCGCAGCAGATGCAGCGCACGCAATACTACTCGTCTGAGTACATGATCCTGCAGCAGCAGATGAACGATCTGCAGTCGCGTTACTACCAGCTCATGATGGGAATGAACGGCGGCGGCGGCGGGTCAGTCGGCTTTGGCGGCGGCGTCGGCGGTGCTGGGCCTCCGGGCGTGCCTGGCCCACCGGGATCTCCGGGCGGCACGGGCTTCAGCAATACGTCGGGTGCGCCGGTTGGCGGCGGCTCGGGTCGTTTCTGAGCTGAGAGCCTGAAAAATTCATGACACTACGGGAACGCGCGGCCTTTGACGGCCGCGCGTTGCTGTTTTAGGAGTGGGGAATGAGCCCGAAAAAACGCCCATGGAGCATCGTCCTCGATCATGCCGCAGTCGCGACGCGCGAGCCGGAAAAGCTCAAGCGCGTGCTCGCGATCCTCGGTCTGGACGACGCGGGCTCCGAAGCCGTTGCGTCCCAAGGCGTGGTCACCCATTTTCTGAGGCCCGCGGCAAGCGAGCCGGCGGTGGAGATTCTCGAGGTGACGGACCCGTTGGGCGTCGTCGGAAAATATCTCGATAAGAAGGGTGCCGGGATTCACCACCTCTCGTTCATGGTGAGTGATCTCGATGCGTTGACCGCCGAGCTGCGGGCGCAGGGCGTGCGACTGACGTACGATACGGCGAAGCCGGGCGCGCACCGCACGCGCGTGAACTTCATCCATCCGGAGTCGACGGGCGGGATTTTAATCGAGGTTTCTGAGAAGGCCCTTTAAGAGCTTGGCCTGGTTCTTCGACATCTCGACGAACTTGTAACCGGCGCCGTAGGACGTTTCGCGCACGCGATCATGGACGGGCTTGGCGGTCACTTCGAGAGCCATGCCGTCGCCGAGCGGGATCGACATCTCGGACATCATCAGGCTGGTCATGAGACGACCCTTGAGAAAGATACCGCCTTCACTGATGTCCGCGACCTGAGCCGAAAACTGATACTCGCCGTTGCGCTCGGTCACCCAGAGGTTCTTGGGTTCGATGCGGCGGTGCTTGCGGCGGTTGAGCATCTTCTTTTTGTTTGAGGCCTTGGCTTTGCCTTTGCCCTTGGCTTTCATTGCCGGCTTTTTGCGCATCGGCTTCGCCATCTTCTTGTTCTTCTTCGCTGTTTTCTTGGTCTTCTTCGCCATAAATCCTCTGTCAATCGTGAGGCACGAGCCCCTTACGGGCATTCGCGCTCGTTATCCATTTCGGATAAACAAAAACTTCTGCGCGCCACATGTGCAAGGGGTCTGCCAGAATGCGTCATCACGAGAAGTTTTTTTCGGGATGCGCCCTCGCTCCGCGGCTCATTGAACGTACCTTATCGATTAGATAGAAAAAATCTTGTCGCTCTGCTCCGGAATACTGCAAGATATTGTTCTCAGGACGGCGGGCGAGCAGCTCGTATCCCTTGGGAAAATTTGGCCTAATCGTGTCGTTAAAGTGAGCGATCGCCGGAAGATTGACGATTTAGAGACAAAAACCAGGTAAAATATTGAGGAGTTTCTTGTGTTTGGCTACGCCGCACCGACGGCTGTCAGCACTTAGACAGAGGGTGTAAAAAGTCCATGCCTGCAATTCGTACAACACCGACTGTTCGCTGGCTTTTGATCGTGACGATCGGGGCCTTCCTCGTCCAGCTGATCGGTGACACGTTCCTGGGCACGCACCTCCTCGAGACGCTCTCGCTCACGCCGTATCTGATCTTCGAGAAACACTACTTCTGGCAGTTCGTGACGTACATGTTCATGCACGCCGATCTGTTCCACATCCTCTTCAACATGCTCATCCTCTGGATGATCGGCTCGGAGCTCGAGGGCCAGTGGGGCACGAAGTTCTTCCTGAAGTACTATTTCGTCTGTGGTCTTTCGGCCGGCGTGTTTTACCTCGCGGTCCAGTCGTTCCTGCATGGCTCGGCCAATATGGTGCCGATGCTCGGTTCGAGCGGCGCGGTTTATGGGCTCCTCGTCGCGTACGGCATCATCTACTCCGAGCGGATGATGCTGTTCATGATGGTCTTCCCGATGAAGGCCAAGCACTTCGTCATGATCCTCGCGGCCATCGAGTTCATCTCGACCGTTTTTTACAGCCGGGCCGGGGTGGCCAATGCCGCCCATCTCGGCGGCATGGTCGTCGGCTTCGCTTATCTCTTCCTGAACGCCTGGTTGAGAATCCGCGCGAAACGCAAAAAAACCGGAAAAAAACAAAGAATGCGGCGCAGCCACCTGCGTCTGGTCGTCAATAACGAGGTGCTGAAGGAGTTCGACGACGATGATGACGAGGATGAGGATAGCGACCCCGGTCGTCCCACTTTCCATTGACGCCGCCGCAGGCGCCGATCATGTGCCTTGACAAGCGTGCCCCGTTTGGCTTAAATCCGGAAAACTATGGCACTTTTATCGCACGCTCTGGCAGAGAAAGAATTCGACAGTCGCATGGTCTCTCGCAAGCTCACCAAGGGTCTGGTCCAGCAGGACGAGATCGATAAGCACAACAAGAAGCTTGTCGACGATACCGAGAACAGTGAATACCTGAATCTCGAGACGCTTGCCGAAGGCATCACCGGCAAGTCCGGTTTGCGCTAAACAAGCGAAGCCAAAAACATGGCTGAAAATCTGATTATCCTGGGCTCGGGTCCGGCTGGCCTGACCGCGGCGATCTATGCCGCGCGCGCCAACCTCAATCCGCTGGTCGTTGAAGGAATCCAAGCCGGTGGTCAGCTCACCATCACCAGCGACGTCGAGAACTATCCGGGGTTTCCGAAAGGAATTCTCGGGCCGGAGCTGATGACGAGTTTTCGCCAGCAGGCGGAGCGTTTCGGCGCTCGTTTCGCGATCGGCGACGTGAAGTCGGTCGAGCTCGGCCAAGCCCCGTTCAAGCTCAACACCGAAAAAGAAACCTTCGAAACCAAGACGCTGATCATCTCGACGGGCGCTTCGGCGAATCTGCTCGGGTTGCCCAACGAGTCGCGCCTGATGGGCAAGGGCGTTTCGACGTGCGCCACCTGTGACGGCTTTTTCTTCCGCGGCCTCGAGATCGCGGTCGTCGGCGGCGGCGACTCGGCTTGCGAGGAAGCGAATTTCCTGACGCGCTTCGCCTCGAAGGTCACGATGATCCATCGGCGCGACCACTTCCGCGCGAGCAAGATCATGGCCGATCGCGTGCTCAAGAACCCGAAGATCGAGGTCGTCTGGGACTCGACGCTCGACGACGTGCTCGGCTCGGACGAGGTCACGGGTATTCGCGTGAGGAATCTGAAGACGGGCGCCACGCGAGAGATCAACCTTTCGGGTGTTTTTGTCGCCATCGGGCACTCGCCGAACACGAAGATTTTCAAAGGCCAGCTCGAGATGGACGCTGGCGGTTACCTCATCACCCGTGACGGCCCGAAGACGAACGTCAAAGGCGTGTTCGCCGCCGGCGACGTGCAGGACCACGTCTATCGCCAGGCGATCACCGCGGCGGGCAGTGGCTGCATGGCCGCTCTCGACGCCGAACGCTACCTCGAAAGTCTCCACCTATGAGCAACGACCGTCCGAGAATCGCCGACTGGAACGAGCAGATCGAAGTTCGCTTCGAAAAGCTCAAGAAGATGCGTGACCAGGGTCTCAACCCGTTCAGGAACGGATTCACGCCCACCCACACCTCGGCGGACATTCATCGCCAGCATGGCGAGATCCCCAAGGAGAAGCTCGAGGCCGAAGAGCATCGCGTCTCGCTCGCCGGGCGCGTGATGGCCATTCGCGATTTCGGCAAGGGCGGCTTCGTGCGGATCCAGGACCGCAAGGGCGTGATCCAGGTGTTCCTGTCGAAGGACGTCCTGGGCGACAAGTACGGTGTTTACAAGGACTGGACCGATCTCGGCGACATCGTTTTCGTCGAAGGGAAGGTTTTTCGCACCCGCACCAACGAGCTGACGGTGCAGGCGTCGCGCTTCGAGTTTTTGACCAAGGCGCTGCGTCCGCTGCCCGAGAAGTTTCATGGGATCGCCGACGTCGAGCTGCGCTACCGCAACCGCTCGATCGATCTCGTCATGAACGAGGAGGTGCGCAAGACGTTCCTCGCGCGCACGAAGATCATCTCGTCGATCCGGAAGTTCTTCGACGAGCGCGACTTTCTCGAGTGCGACACGCCGATGCTCCACGC
Organism: Deltaproteobacteria bacterium; assembly: GCA_016194795.1. GTDB lineage: Bacteria > Bdellovibrionota > UBA1018 > UBA1018 > UBA923 > JACQAX01. Next base: position 6,234 of record JACQAX010000272.1, read on the forward strand.
GATCGCCGGCGGCGCGGCGGCGCGCCCGTTCAAGACGCACCACAAC
>JACQAX010000045.1 GCA_016194795.1 Deltaproteobacteria bacterium
CGAGGCCGGTCCCGATGACCCTTCTCAGGGATTCGCCGTACGACGCCGAGCAGTTTTGGAAAGGCTTCAAGCTCTCGGCCGCCGCGCACGCCGCCCTCACCATCGCGGCCGTCGCGCTGAGCCTCGCCGTCCCGCGCGAGCCGACGAAGTTCCTGCCGAGCATCCGCGTCGACCTCGTGGCGCTGCCCGACGTGAAGAAGGCCGACCTCGGCAAGCTCGACGACATCAATGAGAAGCTGAAAGAGGCGAGCCAGGAATCGAAGAAGCTGCTCGAGAAGAGCAAGGCGAAGAAGGCCGAGCCCGTGCCGACGCCCCCCGACGAGATGGCCTTGAAGGACAAGACCAAGCCGAAGGAAAAAGAGAAAGAGAAGAGCAAGGACTCGTCGAAGAAAGACCTCCAGAACGCCCTCGACCGCATCAAGGCCCTGGCCGAGATCGAGAAAGACACGAAACAGTCCAAGAACAAGGGCAAGCCACCGGTCCGGGGCAACAAGGTTTCGCAGGGCGACTCGGCCACCGGGGCGCCGACCATCGACATGAACGCGTTCGTGAGCAAGATGCGCTCGCGACTTCAAGAGAACTGGAACCTGCCCGTCTGGCTTTCGACGAAGAACCTCGACGCCAAGGTCGTGGTTTTCCTCGATCGCGCCGGCTTCGTGAAAAACACCGTGCTGGCGAAGAGCTCCGGCAACAAGCAGTTCGACGACTATTGCCTCAAGACGATCCGCATGGCCCAGCCCTTCGGCGCGCCGCCCGACGACATCCTCAGCGACGGCGTGACTCTGGGCTTTCCGCTCTAAAAGCTTTCCATTATAATGAGAGGATGCGTAGAACGCCTTTCTTCGTCGTGCTTGGCCTGACCCTGCTCAACACCGCGCTCGCCGGCCAGATCTACATCCCGGTCGGCGAAGCCCGCGTCAAAAAGAGCGTCGTCGCCTTCCCCGACACCAAGTACATGTCGGCGGGGATGGACGCGGGCGACTCGAAGGGCCTGGCGCGCCTCGTGCGCGAGACGATCGGCAACGACCTGGCGTTCACCAACCTCTTCACGATGCAGGACCGCTCGGCGTTCATCGAGAAGGGCGACGCCGGCCTGACGCTCGAGACGTTCCGCATCTCGGACTGGACGACGATCGGAACCGAGTTCCTCGTCAAAACCGGCATCTCGTTCACCGGCGAGAACATCTCGTACGAGATGCGCCTCTACGACGTGCTCGGCGCCAAGCAGATCGTCGGAAAGCGCTACGTCGCCAAGCAGGCCGAGCCGAAGGTGCTCGCGCACTCCGTGGCCAACGACATCGTCACCGCGCTCACCGGCAAGCCGGGCATCTTCTTCACCAAGATCGCGATGGTCTGCAAGAAGGGCCATTCGAAAGAGATCTGGGTCACCGACTTCGACGGCTCGAACCCCAAGCAGCTCACCAGCCACGGCACGCTCGCCTTCGCTCCGGCGTGGAGCACCGATAACCGGAAAATCGCGTACTCGCTCTACACGAAGAACAGCCACAACATCAAAAACATCGACCTCTACGAGTACGACTTCGGCACGCACCGCTCGAAGCTGCTCTCGAACCGCAAGGGCATCAACTCCGGCGCGGCCTACTCGCCCGACGGCCGCCACGTCGCGCTCACGATGAGCTTCCTCGGCAACCCCGACATCTTCCTCCTCGACCCGGTGTCGAAGGAAGTGACGCGCCTGACGAAGTCGCTCGGCACCGACGTCGACCCGGCCTGGTCGCCCGACGGCAAGCGCATCGCCTTCGTGTCGACGCGCTCCAACCAGCCGATGGTGTACGTGGGCGACGTCGAGACGATGAAGACGGCCCCGTCGTCGGCCAGCCGCCTCACCTTCGCCGGCAAGTACAACGCCACCCCCACCTGGTCGCCCGACGGCCGCAAGATCGCCTTCGCCAGCATCAACGACTCGCGCTTCGACCTCTTCCTCATGGGCACCGACGGCACGAACCTCGAGCGCCTGACGAAAGACGAAGGCAGCAACGAGGACCCGCACTTCTCGCCTGACGGCAACTTCATCGCCTTCAGCAGCAACCGCGCGGGGCAGAAGAACGTCTACGTCATCACGGTCGACGGCAAGTTCACCAAGCGCCTCACGTTCGGCCTCGGCGAGTGCGAAGCTCCGAAGTGGAGCTGGCCGGCCGCCGCGGCCTTCTGATGAAGCTCGCCGTCCTGCTGGCGCTCCTGTTCGGCGCCGTCTCGGTCGCCTACGTCTCGGAAACCGACATCTTCATGCAGAAGCGAGCCGGTGAGGAGATCGTCCAGACCCACCACCTCCAGCGCGTCGACTCCTGGACGACGACGAAGGCCGGCCAGCCGTGGCGGAACTTCCAGTGGCTCTCGACCGTCGTCTTCCACGGGCTGTCGACGCTGGCCGACGACTACAAGGCCGTCAGCGTGTTTCGCGGCCTCGTCGTCTTCCTCTGCCTGCTGCTCGTGAACTGGTGCCTCGTCTCGGCGAGCCGCGACGACTACGTCGCCACGCTGCTGATCGCGGCGTTCGATCCGGTTTTCTACGTCGTCTGCTCGCGCCGCTTCCAGGTTCGCCCCGAGATGCTCGTTTTTCTCGTCACGGCCCTGAACGCGGCGCTCTGGCTCCGCGAGGGGCGGGCGCAGGCGAAAGCGCTCACCGGGCTCGCGCTGCTCGTGGTCGCGGCGAACCTCCACGCCGGCGTCTTTCCGCTCGCGCTCTTCACGCAGCTGGTTTTTCTGTGGGCGGCCCACGCCGAGGGCGGGCTTTCCACGAGGGCCGCGACGGCCTGGTCGCTCGCGGCGCCGCTGGCGTTTCTTTGCACGCCCTTCGGCACCGACACCCTCGCCCCGCTGCTCACGCTTGCCCGCAACACGAGCTACCTGCCGAGCGCGAACGAGGACATGTGGCCGCTGCGCGCCAGGCACTTCGATTTTTCGTACGCCGGCCTGTCGTTCTGGGTCTGGGTGCCGCTCACCGCCGCAACGCTCGCGACGGCCGCGCGCGCGGCCCGAAGCCGGAGAGACCGGCTGCTGACGCTGGCCGCGGCCGCGATGACCGCCGGCGTGTTCCTGCGACAGCGCCTCATCGTCTTCCAGATGCTCTCGCTCGTGCCGCTGCTGCCGGCGACGGCGCGTCTTGCCACCAGGCGGACGCGCCAGCTCGTCGCGGCCGCGTTCTGCGCGGCCGGTGCCCTGTTCGCGATCCACGTCCAGCATCCGAACATCCGGGCCTTCGGGCTCGGCGTGGATCGACGGTTCTTTCCGGTGAGGAGCGCCGAGTTCGTGCGAAGCGAAAAGCCGGCGCCGGCTCTCACCAACAACATGCTCTTCGGCCCGTATCTGATCGACCGGCTCCGCGAGTACCCCGTCGCGCTCGACCAGCGCGAAGACCTGTACGTGCACGACTTCTATCCCGAGTTCGTCGCCGCGCAGGAGACTCCCGCGCGCTTCAAGGAGTTTCTGGCGCGCCATCGCCTCAACGTCGCCATCGAGAAATACCCCGGCGTCCGCGCCACCGGGCTCGGGGAGCGGCAGTTCAAGTTCCCGATCGCCGAATGGGCGCTGGTCTTCATGGATCAGGCCTCGGTCGTCTACCTGAGACGAGTCGCGGCCAACGAGGCGATCATCAGGAAATGGGAGTACCGGCTGCTGTTCAACTCGACCGTCGGCGACGCCGAGGTCGATCGGGAGCGGCTGCTCGCCGAACGCCGCCATTGCGTCGAGAATGATCCGGAAAACCCGCGCTGCGCGCCGGCTCCCGGCCAGGAACGCTGACGCACGCCCGAAAGCTCAGGCGCCGGAGCCCTTCGTCGCGCCACGCGAGTCGTCGAAGCTCGCGAGCTTGATCTGCGACAGCGGCTGCACGACGAGCGCGAGCAGGCAGAGCACGAAGAAAAGCGAGACGGCGACGTGGAGCCCGAGCTGCAGCGCCGCCGACACCAGGCCGGCGCTCGCGAGAGCCGCGATCGCCACGTTGAGAAACGTGCCCGAAAGGATGAACAGGAGCGAAAGCCGGTACGCCTGGAAGATGTTGGCGATCAGGAAGACGTAAGAGAACGTCCGCAGCGCGTCCTTGAAATAGGCGACCTTCGAGCGCCCGATGCGCCGCGAGTAAGCGATGGGAACGAAGGCGACGCTTCTGCCATTCAACAGATAAATCAGCGTCTGCGACGTCGTGAACGAGAAGGTGGGGCACAGTAGATTACGGTAGGGCAAGGTGTGCTGGCGGCGGAAAACGCGAAAACCGCTGTTGAAATCGAGCGCGCTGACGTTGGTGAGGTAGAGCAGCAGCAGGTACAGCCCCCGGCGGAAGAACTGGCCGGTGAGCGAGCTGTTGTTCCGGTTGAAGGCGCGCCGGCCGACCACCATGTCGTGGGAACCGGCCTTCTCGATCAGCTCGGGCAGGCGCTCGAGCGGATACGTGCCGTCGGCGTCCATGATGGCGATCAGGGGGAACCTGGCCATCTCCATGCCGTTCATGATCGACCGCCCGTAGCCCAGGTTCTTGGGATGGACGAGCACCCGCGCTCCGGCCGTCAGAGCCTCTTTTTGGCTGTCGTCGCCCGAGCCGTCGTCCACGACGAGAATCTCGAAATCCAGCGCCGTCTTCTCGAGGGCCTGCTTGACTTTGAGCACCGTGGCGCCGATCGCCGTCCCCTCGTCTTTACAGGGGATAATGACCGATACGGCCTTGATGGTTTCCTGCAGATACTCGATCTGGCGATTCGTCTTGTCCAATGCTGCAATTCTATCCCAATCCTGGCACAATTTTAATGTGGGAAAACGAAAGCTCGTGCTTATTTACCCCAAGTTCGGCTTCTCCGGCAGCCTGGTGAGCCATATGCCGCTGGGCCCTCTTTACGCGAGCATCGATGCCATCAAGGCGGGCTTCGAGATCGACTTCCTCGACGTGCGCCTCAATCCCGACAGCTGGCGCGAACGCCTCTCGTCGATGATCGGCGCCGACACCCTGCTCGTGGGCATCAGCGTCTGGACCGGCGCGCCCATCCTCAGCGCGCTCGAGATCTCGCGCTGGCTCAAGCAGAAACACCCCGGCGTTCCCGTCGTCTGGGGCGGACCGCACGCCGCCTTCGACGCCACCGACATCCTCAGCGAGCCCAGCGTCGAGTACGCCATCTCGGGCTACGGCTCCGTGCCGCTGGCCGAGCTGGCGAAGACCCTTTCCGGCGCCGAGGGCGCCCTGCCCCTGGGCGAGATCCCGGGGCTCGTCTACCGCGGAGCGGACGGCGTTCCGCGCGAGGTCGCGAAGTCGCCCGAGTTCGAGCGCACCGACTATCGCGACATCCCGTACGACCTGCTCGCGCGCGACCTCGACCGCTACGGCCAGCTCGGGCGCGCCCGCCGCATCTTCTCGCTCTACAGCGCGATGGGCTGCCCGTACCAGTGCTCGTTCTGCTCGTCGCCGGCGCAGTACCGCCCGATGAAAAAGAAGTACATCCCCTACACCGCCGCCGACGTCGTCGACCACATCCAGCACGCCAAAGAGAAGTACGGCGCCGAGTACATCTACTTCATCGACGACGACTCGTTCGTGAAGCTCGACCACGTCGAGGCGATCATCGACGAGATCAACCGCCGCGGCATCAAGATCGGCCTCGGCTTCCGCGGCGCGCGCATCTCCGAGATCAAGCGCATGAGCGACGAGTTCCTCACCAAGCTCGCGCGCGCGGGCACCGACATCATGCACATCGGGGCCGAGTCGGGCTCGCAGAAGATCCTCAACCTCATCCGCAAGAACTGCACGGTGCAGGACATCATCGACGTCAATCGCAAGATGGCCCGCCACCCCGAGATCTCAGCCGCCTACAACTGGATCGTGGGGCTTCCCGGCGAGACGCTCGAGGACCTGCGCGCCACGCAGCAGCTCATGCTCCAGGTGGTCGAGGACAACCCGCGCGCCATCCTGTTCATCCCGAACAAGTTCCGCCCGCTGCCCGGCACCGAGCTCTACGAGCTCGCGCTGCGCCACGGGTACAAGCGGCCGCAGAATCTCGAGGAGTGGGCGCAGCATGGCCGCGCGCGTTTACACGCCGGTGGCGAAGCTGCGGATGCGCACCGGCAACTCGTCGGGGCTCGTCGAGGCGTTTCTCTTCCATAAACTGTCGGCGTACCTCGGACGCACGTAGTGAAGCCGCTCTCGAAAGAGGAATATGACGAGGTCTGGCGGCGGGGGCTCGACTACGCGCGCTTCAACCCCGGCGGGCGGCACCGCCGGCGCCTGATCGCGGGCGCGCTGCACGGCCTGCCGTACCGCTCGTTGCTCGACGTGGGCTGCGGAAACGGCATGCTGCTGGCCGAGCTCGCCGGCGAGCGGGGCCGCGACGCGCGCTTCGCCGGCTGCGACATCTCCGACGCCGTCATCGAGCTGAACCGGCGCCAGCAACCGGAGCTGACGTTCTTCCAGCTCGATATCGAGCGGCAGGCACCGCCCGGAACGTACGACGCCGTCGTGTGCTCGGAGATCATCGAGCATCTCGGAGACCGGAACGCGGCGATCGGCCATCTCTCGGGAGCCGTCGCCCCCGGGGGACACCTGCTGCTGACGTTTCCCGTCGGGCGAGTCTATCCGACCGATCGCTATTTCGGGCACACCACCCACCCCTCGCTCGACGAGGTGCTGCGGCTCGCGCGAGGGGCCGGCCTCGAGCCCGGCCACCACCAGCTTTGGGGCTGGCCCGTCCTCGCCGCCTATCGCTGGGCGATCAACGTCGCGCCGGACTGGTCGATCCGAAACTTCGCCGCGAGCGAGTACGGTCTCTCGCAGCGCCTGCTCTCGGGGCTCGTCTACGCGGCCAACTTCCTGAACCTGCCCGATACGCCGCGCGGCTGCCAGGCGCTTTGCGTCTTCAAGAAGGCGGCCCGCTAGGCGTCACCAGTCGAAGCAGCGGATCCGCGGCTCCGGCGAAGCGTCGACCACGCGGCAGTTGTTGAGGCGACGTGTGCCCTTGGTTTCGCCGAAGTCGATCGGCACCTTCTCGCCGGTCTCGCCGCCCTTGTGGAAATGGAAATCGTAGCGCTCGCGCATGAGCTTGTCCATGTCGTCGCGCAGCGCCTCGATCTCCTTGCGGATGCCGTCGAGGCGATGGCCGAAGCTGGCGGCCTCGGCGTTCTTGCCGCCGGCGGTGAGCCGGGTGAGATACTCGTCCACTTTCACGCCGCCCTGAACCTCTTCCTGGATCACGACGCCGTATTCGGCGAGGCTGTAGTCGTTCTCGACGACCTCGAGCCCGTATTTCCTGAAGCGCTGCAGATACCCCTCGAAGGCACGCTCACGCTGCATGAGCTTGACGATCTTGTCGGGGCGACTGCGGTAGCCGGGCTGCATCTCGGGATCGTAGACTTTGATGACCTTGTTCGGATCGGTCGGGTGGCGGTACACGCGGCGCGTGCCCCCCTTGGCCTCGACCAGGTTTCCGGCCGAGTCCTCCACCAGATACGGCATGAGCTTCTGGCCGGGCTTGAGTATCCCTTTCTGCTCGAGCACCCTCTCGGCGCGCTCGACGGCCTTTTCGCCGATCGTGAGCGGGCGGTACGTCTCCTCGGCGAACCTGAGCTTGTCGCCGTTGATGAGCTCGGCCTCGCCCGGCTCGGCGATGAGCTTGGCGCCGAGCTCGTCGAACTTGTACTCCGTCGCGACCTGGCCATACCGGATCTCGTATGCCCAGCCCGGCTGCCCGAGCGGATGCGGGCTCGCGCTTTCGGGCGCCTCGCTCGAGGGCAGCGGCGTCTTCGGATTCG
>JACQAX010000286.1 GCA_016194795.1 Deltaproteobacteria bacterium
GCTTGATGCGGTAAAGCACCGGGTCGCGCATATTGATGTTGGGCGAGGCCATGTCGATCTTCGCACGCAGCGTTTTCGCGCCATCGGGAAACTCGCCTTTGCGCATGCGCGTGAACAGGTCGAGGTTCTCCTCGGTCGAGCGCGAGCGGTGCGGGCTGTTCTTTCCGGGCTCGGTGAGCGTGCCACGAAGCTTTCGCGTCTCCTCGGCGCTGAGATCGCAGACGAACGCCTTGTCTGCTTTGATGAGCTGCACGGCGTAGTCGTATAGCTTTTCGAAATAATCGCTGGCGAAAAACTTTCCGGTCCAGTTAAAGCCGAGCCAGCGCACGTCCTCTTCGATCGCCTCAACGTACTCGACGTCTTCCTTCACCGGATTCGTGTCGTCGTACCTGAGATTGCAGATGCCGCTGTAATCGCGCGCCAGGCCGAAGTTCAGGCAAATCGACTTGCAATGGCCGATGTGCAGGTAGCCGTTCGGCTCGGGCGGGAAGCGAGTGGCGACCCGGCCGCCGTGCTTTCCGGTGCGGTTATCGTCGTCGATGATGTGGCGGATGAAGTTAGACGGAGCTTCGGGCTTTTCGGTGCTCATGCCCAGGCTATATTAGCGGTTTCCCTCTATTTTGGCTACACCTGAAACCGTCCGTCGTCCTCGTTTTTCCGGCATCAGTGCGGTTCGGCGGTCATCCGATGAAGGTGGAGATGATGTGCCTTACATAGAGTCACCAGGTTTTCCAATACGTCTTCACCGCCATGGCTTTTAGGCACGACATGATGGATGTCCACCCAGCGCGAAGAATTGCACCGATGTCCTCGGCTATTGAGATGCATGCAGCGGCCCTCATCACGGCGGAGCGTTTGTCGTCGAAGCACAGCCCAGGTCATCGATCGTCCCGCACCCGCCGTCGCCATCGGGCCGCGCCGGTCGATACGGTCGCCAGTCGTCTCTCCCGCTCGGTGCGCGCGAGCCTGTCCCGGGACAGGTTTTGGGACTCCTCGGATCCTCGCCACTTTACGCACCGGGTCCCGACGTTCTAAAAACAGGTCTAGGACGGCCTCGAGTGTTGCCTCAAGGTCAGCCGGTCTTTGTTGCGACTGGCTGACGAGGTCCTGCGCCCGACGCAGCTTTGCATGGAGTTCGTCCGAAACCCCCATTGTCAGCTGGAGCCTCGAGGCGCTTACGTACGCCGTGCGCTCCGGTGTAGCCGTTTTTGGAGCGACCCGGGCAACTTCCCGTTCCAGCATCTGGCGTGGCAGAGTCTTGGCCAGTTCGATCCAATGTTCATGATTCCTGGCCGTCAGGACCGGCGTGATCTTCCGCGCCGTCGATACCGAGAGATCGCCGCGCGCAATCTCAGCCTTGAGCGCGGGGACTTCGACTGCTTTCCGTGCCACCGTGATAAAATTATAAGCGATGCTCTCGGATAGCTTAAGTTCGCGAACAGCATACACAAATAGACTTGGGCACTCGAACGCACGATACGCTTTGCTCCGGTCGATCTCTTGTAAGACGTCCAAAAGCTCTGCCTCGGTGCGCAGATAACGGCCGACGATCTCCAATGCTCTCAGGTGAAGCTGGCTGGGATTCATTAATAACCTCCATGCGCTCACGAAGCAAATGCAGTGCCATGCGGCGCGACAGCCCAAACAGTGCAATCCAGAAGACCGGATTGCGTGCACCTCGCAACGTGTTTGGGTCTTTCGCTCGTATTCCTCGCGACCGAGCTACGATAACGAGCGACCGTCGAACGGCATGACCTTTGCTGATCGCTCGTCCTCATGATGAGGGTGAAGAAGCCGGTTTCAGGCGCATTCGGGATCGGCTTAGTCTCGGCCGTCGCAATGGCTGTCATTCTGCTCTGGTCAAAAGACCTGCACGCGCGCCCAGAATACGCTGCTCAGCAGAAACAGAGCTGCATGGCCTGCCACGCAATGCCTTGGGGTGGGGGGCCCCGCACTCTCTATGGCAAGCAGTACGGTTCTCGCGAGCTGGGCCTCGGCAAATACTCGTCCCAGGAGCTCGTCGATGCCGATCTGCGGGCAGTGGCGTACTATGCCGCCCAGAAAACGGCGAGCCAGTCCAACGGCTTGGCCCTGATGGAGGCCGCGGTCACGGGCAACGTACCGGTGATCACCCGGGAAAATGGCTCCGAGCTGCGCGCGCTCCTCACTTACAACATGGCTCCGCTCAGCGGGACCCAGGTTCGCGAAGCGCTGGTGCGCTGGCAGGCTCCCACCTCGGAGGGCGGCGGCGCCACGCACGTCACCGCGGGACGGTTCTATGTGCCGTTCGGCTTGCGAACCGACGAGCACCGCACCTACACGCGCATCCAGACGAACATGACGCTCAACAACTACGCGATGGGTGTCGCGGCGTCGACCGAGGCTCTCGGGCAGCTGCATGCCGATCTTGCCGTGGTGAACGATTTCCAGACGGGAGGCGCGTTTGTATCGCGCGACATCGCCTTCGGTACGGTGCTCGATGTCCGCTGGAACCCGCCGACGCTGCCCTTTCTCGTCGGCGTGAGCGGAAACTACCAGCATTCAACCGCGCAAACGCAGCCCTACGCGAGCTCGGCCTATGGCGTGCTTTCGCTCGATCGACTCGGGCTTCCGCCGAAAGGCTCTCTCTCGATCGAGCGCGTCGATGCGTACCATTGGAACAACGGGGTCTTCAACACCGGGCAGGTGAACCCGGGGCTTCCGGCGTTTTTCGTCCCGACCACAGCGCCTGCTTTTCTCGCCCGCGTCGTCGCGGCGCCGTCGCTCGGATACTACGGGCTCGCCAAGCTCGATCTCACGCGCACCTTCACGCTCGTCTACAAGCTCGATTTCCTTCGGCTCGATAGAAACGACTCGCTGACCGATTTCTGGCGGCATGGCGCCGGCTTCGAGTGGTTTCCGGTCGCCAACGTGATCATCCAGGCCCGCTACGAAAGGGCGCTCGCACCGGCGGTCCTGGGCCGCGACACAAGCGCCGCGACCCAGGACGACGGTTTTCTCATGGTACGTCTA
>JACQAX010000287.1 GCA_016194795.1 Deltaproteobacteria bacterium
CTACTTCGGGCGCCTCAACGCCAGCTACCACTACGGCAAGCAGGTCGATGGCCTCGGCGCGAAGTCGTGGAACCCCGACTCCAAGGGCAAGCCCGTCAAGGCCTTTCACGAGAAGAGCCTGTGCACCGGCGACATCAACCACAACTGGAACGCGATGCACGGCGAGTGGAATCGCGGCCGCAACGACGGCTTCGTCACGGTCAACGGCGCGAGCGCGATGGCTTATCACGACGAGGACGAGCTTCCGTATTACTACGCGCTCGCCGACGAATACGCGATCGGCGACCGTTACTTCGCCTCGGTGATGACCCAGACGTATCCGAACCGGATGTATCTTTTCGCGGCCACGTCGATGGGCCACATCAAGAACGACATGCCGAAAACCGGCGACCAGTTCAATCAGAAGACGATCTTCGACCTGCTGAGCGACCACGGGGTGAGCTGGAAATATTATCCCACCGACGAAGACTATCTGAAGATCTTCGGCCCTTCGCACAAGCGCGGCCTGAAGAACGTCGCCAAGGACGCCGACTTCAAAACCGATCTCGCGGAAGGAAAGCTTCCCCAGGTCACCTTTCTCGAATCGAGCGAAGAGCTCGGCCAGGACGAGCATCCGCCCTCGAACATCCAGATCGGCCAGGCCTGGGTCGGCGAGCGTCTCGACGCTTTGATGAAGAGCAAGTACTGGGAGAAGACGGCCGTGTTCTTCGTTTACGACGAAGCCGGCGGCTACTTCGACCACGTCGCGCCGCCCGAGGCGTGCGCCCCGGACGACGTCGCGCCGCTGCTAGGCCAGGGCAACCTGCCCGGCGGCTTCGACCGCTACGGGTTTCGCGTGCCGTTCCTGGCGATCTCGCCTTATGCCAAGCGCCACTACGTGTCGCACGTGACGTACGACCACACGTCGATCCTCAAGTTCATCGAAACCAAGTTCAACCTGCCGGCGCTCACCCGCCGCGATGCCAACGCCGTGGCGCCGCTGGATCTCTTCGACTTCGCCAAGCCTCCGAAGCACCAGAAGCTTCCTTCGTACGCCGTCGATCCGGCGCGCGCCAAGCTTTGCAAGAAGGACTGATTGACTGCGCCCGGGAGTCGCCCGGATACTGGGTGAATGGATGAATCATCCCGGTTTGTTTCGTTGTCCGTTTTTCTCGTCTTCGCCCTCTCGAACGCCGCGCTGGCCGACGGCAGCTGTGACGGCGGCATGCGGCCCCTGACCGCGAACGAGAAGAGCACGATCCTCAAGCTCAAGCAGGCCTGCAAAGACGCGCTGCCTCCGCCGCCGAAAGGCTGGGTGGTCGAAAGCGAAACCAAGGTCGAAGCGCCCGTCGAGATCTGCAAGGACTACGACGCCTATGTCTGGCGCACGGATTACAGCATGACCGTGGTCAAGACCGAGGGCGCCGACCAACGAAAGGCCCAGCGCGAAAAACTCATCCAGGACTTCGCCGCCAAGATGAAAGCGCAGCAGTCCGAGACCGACAAGATCTTCAAGCGGGTCGAGGCGCGCGGGCAGAAGCTGGTCGCGGCCGCGCAGGCCGGCAACCAGGCCGAGATCGACCGCCTGAACGCCGAAGGGGAAAAGGACAAGGCGCTCCTCGACGCGCAAAGCGCGGCCTCCAACGACGCGCTGAACGACGAGGAAGGCAGGATCTTCAAGGACACGCTCTACTCGTTGAGCTGCATCTACAACATCGACAGCTATGGGCGCCTGGCCGAGGCCAAGGACGTCAAGCTCGCGGGATCGATGGCGGCGTTTCACAACCCGGCCGCGCGCGACCAGGGCCACGAAGGCCGGGCCAACGGCGTGGTCGAGGTGCATGCGATGTTCGGCAAATGGGTGAGCGACCCCACGACGACCGGCTACAAGGCCACGCTCGAGCAGAAAACCGGCCCGGCCGGCCAGACGCTGATGGTGGTTTTGAAGGCCGACGAGGGGCGCTTCATGTCGCTTTTGTCGGCGATGAAATCGGCCGCGCTCGCCGGCAATCTCAAAAAATAGCGCCGGCGCGCACCAGGCGCGCGAGCTCGGCGCCGAGCTGGTTTTCCACGGCGCGGGCGCGGGCTTCGTTTTCGGACGTGGTGCGCGTGAGCATCACGAACGGGACGAAATCGTCGGGCTTCGCCGCGCCGTCGACGCGCGGAACGTAGCCCGAGAGGTTGTAGACGCCGTCGAGCGTGCCGGTCTTGGCGCGCAGCACGCCCTCGGCCGCGGTGCCGCGCATGCGCGTTTCCAAAGTGCCGTCGACGCCCGCGATCGGAAGCGCCTGCCAGATCGCGTCGAACTTGGGGTGCGCGCGCAGGTCGAGCAGCAGCGCCATCATCGCCTCGGTCGTCACGTGGCTTGCCTTGGAGATGCCCGAGCCGTCGAAGAGCTCGGCGTCTTTCGAGTAGAAGCCCGGTTGAGGGGTGAGCCCCGCGGCCGTAGCGGCGCGCGAGCCCACGCCCGCGACGTACTCGCGCAGAACGGTCTCGCCGGCGGCGACGAGGCTGTCCTGCGCGGGGCCGAAACGTTTTCCAAGAGCATGAAACAGGATTTCGCCCACCACGTTGATGCTGTGCTTGAGGAACGGCTTGAAGATCTCGCTGAGCTTCACCGATTCGTGCGTGAACGAGCGCACCGGCGCGGCGGTGGCGAGCGGGGTCACGTACAGGTGGATTCCCTTTCTCCGAAGCGCCTGCTTGAGGAGGTTGCGCGCCCAGCCCGCCGAATCGGCGATGGGAAGAGCGAGCGCGTGCGCCTTGCCGCCGGCCAGGAACGTCCCCGTCACGACAAAGCCGGTTCCGGGGCGACCCGCGTCGCCGCCCTCGGCGTCGACGTTGAGCTCGGTGCGCTTGCCTGGCGCGATTTTGAGACGCACCGGCACGGGCACGCCGGGCTGCTTCCAGTAGCCGTCGCTCGCGCTTGTCACGACGTAGCTTGCGCAGTTGAGCGCGACGTTCACGGCCTGCGCCTGCGCGGTGCCGCACTCGTTGCGCGCCCACTCGGCCCAGCCCTTCGAGTAATGGAGGTCATTCCAGCGAGGGTCGTCGCCCTTGACCTCGATCGGCCCGTGGACGGCGCGCACGCCGCGCTTCCAGAGCGCGTCGGCGAACGCGTCGACGCGCGAGGTGAGCGTTTCGCCGTAGGTCGTCGAGCCCCAGGTCGGGTCGCCCGAGCCGCGTACGACGAGCCCGGTGATCGCCCCCGCATGCCCGATGATCTCGCGCCATTCGAGCGTCGTCGTGAACGTCGCGTCGGGGCCGAGCTTGTCGAGCGCGGCGCCCGCGGTGAAAAGCTTGCTGTTGGATGCCGGAAGAAAAGCAGCGCCGCCGTTTCGCGCGTACGGCGAGGGGCCGTGCAGGTTCAATCCGAAAGTCACGCCGGCGTTTGCGGGCTTGTTGAGGATGTCGTCCCAGCGCGACTGCGCCGTCGGCGCTCCCGCCGTTTCGGGCAGCGTGAGCTGGATGTCATGAAGCTCGAGGCCGTCGGCGTGAGCCTCTCTAAACGCTCCCAGAGCCGTTAAACCGACGATCAGAACCGAAAGCTTTCCCCACTTCATGCTCGCCCCCGCGACCGACGCGCGGGAACTTAGCATGGTCATCGTTTTTGTCTAGTTTGTGGCTTTGATTTTTGAAGGGGGAAGGGGGTGGGCGAGAGCAGCGGGGGGGTATGGGGGTTGGGGGGGTTGCCGCTCTCGCCCTTAAGCTTTGTATGGGGATATCTATTTCAAGTCCGATGCCAAACCCGGGCGTGTGGGAAATCGAGAGTTTAGCCCCGGCGCTCGAAAAAAAGCGTTGTCGAGGGCCTCGTCCAATCGTCTAGTTTGTGTACAGCGAAAACCACCCCCGAGACCTGAGGTAAGATCGCGTTATAAGGGTAAAATGTTAACCACCCCTCACTCTTTTTTAGACACGGCCTTTTTGATTGAAACCAGGGCGTTTCGCGGTCAGATTTAGGTATGCTTAATTCTCAGCTCGCGGAGTGGCTCAATCTCATCGGCCGCTGGGTCCACCTGATCGCAGGCATCGCCTGGATCGGCAGCTCGTTCTACTTCATGTGGCTCGACTCGGCCCTCGAGGCCCCCGAAACGCCCGACGAGAAAATCGAAGGCCAGCTCTGGATGGTCCACAGCGGCGGCTTTTACCAGGTCCAGCGCCGGCGCATCGGCCCGGGCCAGATGCCGAAAACCCTCCACTGGTTCAAGTGGGAGGCGATGATCACGTGGCTCTCGGGCCTGTTCCTGCTCGCGGTCGTCTACTACCTCAGCGGCGGCGCCTATCTTCTCGACTCGAGCGTTTCGGCCATCACCAACGCGCAGGCCGTGGGCATGAGCATCGGGCTGCTCGTGGCGGCCTGGTTCGTCTACGACACGCTCTTTCAGTCGGCGCTCGGGCGCTCGCGCGCGGCCACCGTCATCGCGGCCGGGCTTCTCGTGGGACTGGTTTACGGGCTCACGCACGTCTTGAGCGGCCGCGCGGCTTACATCCACGTGGGCGCGATCCTCGGCTCTTGCATGACGCTCAACGTGTGGGTGCGCATCCTGCCGGCGCAGCAGAAGATGGTCGACGCCACCGCGCGCGGCGAGAAGCCCGACTTCACCAACAGCGACAAGGCCAAGCGCCGCTCGGTGCACAACACCTACATCACCTTTCCGCTGCTCTTCATCATGCTGAGCAACCACTTTCCGTCGACGTTCGGCAACAGGCTCAACTGGGTCGTGCTGCTGCTGATCATGGTCGCGGGCGCGGGCGTTCGCCATCTCATGGTCGCCAAGAACACGAAGCAGGCGGCCTGGGTGCTCTGGCCCGTGGGCGCCGCGCTCGTCGCGTTGATTTATCTCACGGCCCCGATTTCCGCGCCCGCGGCCGCCGGACCCGCCGTTCCGTTCAGCGCCGTGCACGCGATCGTCGGCCAGCGCTGCCTGCAGTGCCATTCGGCCAACCCCACCGA
>JACQAX010000288.1 GCA_016194795.1 Deltaproteobacteria bacterium
CCATTCGGGGTGCGCCCGGTACGCCTGCACGTGTTTCACGTCCGTGAAGTAGCCGGCCAGCTGCATCGCGCTCTCGCCGAGCATCTCGTTCACCCACGGGTCGAGCGCGTTCTTTTCGCCGTCGTACTGACCATGGGTGATCAGGTGGTTGAGCTCGTGGACCACCACCGCGCGCATGTAGTCGCCGTTCACGTCCTGGAGCGCGTTCACATAGATGATGTTGCGCTCGTTGGAGTGCTGGCCCTGCTCGCGCGCGTCCTTTTCGGAAAGCTGGTCGAAGGCGTTGAAGAAGCCGTCGAAGCCGAACTTCCTGCCGTGGCTTTCGTAAGGCGGAATCGCGGCGATCAGCACGTGGAAATCGCGGTCGCGCGACGGCGGCGTCGGCTGTGCCCCGAAGGTGCCGCGCTCGAGGTCGATTGCCCGGGCGTAGAGCGGGACGAGCGCGCCGAGCTGTTCGGGCGTCGGCGCATGCGCTCCCAGCCCGTCCTCGACCCAAACCGAAACCTTCTCGTTGCCGGCAAGCGGTGCCTCGCCGACTTTCGTGAAGGTCGGCTGGCGGAACGCCGGCGGCATCACGGTGAGGTCCCAGACCCAGAACTTGTCGGCGCCGGCACGGGCCGGCGCGCAGGGGAGGAGGAGCAGAAAAACCAGCAGCAGGCGTTTCGCCGTCGTCGTCATGGTGTCCCTCGCAGGGGCGCCACGCTCTCGCAAACCCGAGGCTTTGGCAAGTTTCCGGAATCCCGCCGGTTTTTCGGTCGCCCCCTGTGTCAGATCGACACACTTTTTCTTGATCCCGGACAGCGAGACAATGGAGCGTGGGGGTGGGGGAACGTGAAGACGTTATTGAAGGACCGTGTTTTGTTGGTCTTTTCAGCTTTGGTCTGCGCATCGAGCGTGGAGGTGTCCGCGCTCGCGCGTTCCCCATCATCAGACCCGGGGGACGAGGCGGTCGATGGCGCCCAGGTCCTCATGCAAACCCGGCTTTCGGAAGTCGACGCGAGCGGACGCGGCAAGCCCGACGTCTTTCGCACCTATGACGCTGACGGCCGCATGGTGAAATCGGTTTACGAAGACTCCCCGTCGAGGGGAATCACCGAAACGCTCACGATCGACGAGGCGAAGGGGCAGTGGACGCGCCGCTTTACCGTCGGCCACACGCTCATCCGCCAGGAGATCGAGCAGTACGGCAACTCGGAGCGGCTTGTTTCGCGCGAGTCTGTCTGGAGCTCCAACAAGGACGGCCGGCTCGACCGCCGGCTGGTCGAGACGTATCCCGGCCCCGATACCGACACGCGCGAGTTCGCGCTCGAGGGCGGGAAATGGGTCGAGAAGCGGCACGATCGCAAGCTCACCGTCTATTTCGGGCCGGCGAAATCACCGGGCGCGCAATACGCCGACTGCCTTAAAGACGCGGGCAAGGTCAAAGGCGGCAGCGTGACCGAGTGCGGAAAGTTCCTCGACCAGCTCATCGACATCTCGAAGACGGACTACACGGCGTACACAAACCTCAAATGCGACGACCCGAAAGGCAAGCAGGTCTTCCTGCCCGAGGGGTTTCGCATCGACACCGACAGCTGCGGCAGCGACCCGTTCGTCCAGGCGCAGCTCGCCTCCGCCGTCAAACAGCTGCAGGCCGACATGAAATGCATCGGCGGCATCAATCCCGAGGTCCAGAAGCAGCTCGCGAAAAAAGTCGCCGAGCGACGCCCGCGCATCAACTGCCTCAACGGCGTCCAGACCGCCGCCGACAGCCCGCTCGGCAAGCGCCTCTGCGACGAGCTCGCGCCCCACGCCGTCGGCAGCGGCGGCTGCCTGCAGAAAGTCCAGGGGCTGATGGACCCGAAAACGGGCGCGTTCTTCCATCCCGCCACTCCCAACGACGTTTATCTCGTGATGTCGGATCCCAAGGTGCAGCTCAAGCGCATCGAGCAGGATGCCCGCATCGAGGCCGACCACAAGATCGACAAGGAAAACATCTTCAACCCCGCCGAGCGCGACAAGGTGTACGACGAGATCCTCGCCAAGAAGAAGCAGTCGGCGCTCGCGTATCCCAACGAGAGTCTCGCGGGCACCATGTTCCACGAGTTCCTGCACCTCGCGGGCATTCCGCACAACGACAAGGAAGTGCAGTGCGGGCCGGTGAAGAAGCCGCAGCACAACTGTTACCTGGGCGGGGCGTATCAGCAGGACGCGGTCTACGGCTGCCACAGCATGTGCGGCGGCACGAACGCGACCTCGCATTGGACGAAGGAAGGGTGCCTGGCGTGCGTGGCGTGGCACAACCCCACCGGCGACAAGTCGAAATGCGACAAGTCGCTCAAGACCTTCTAGAGGTCAGAGGCTGGCGAGCAGGAGCAACCAGGCTAATGAGGCCAAAGAGGCCGCGACAACGAGCTTCACGGGGGTGGAGAATTGCAAGCGCGGGACCAGTGCCCGGGCCACGGCCTTTCGCGGGCTTGGGCGCAAAGCCGCTGCCTGAAATCCGTCACCCCCTCCACACCTGTCTAAAACCTCAACAGCCTTCGTGACACCGTTTTTGCGGATGCATCGGGCGCCGCGCCCGCGTATGATCCAAGACGCCGAGGGGTTACCGGCGCTTAGGCGCTCTGGAGGCTTGTTTTCGGCATGAGGGGCGGCTTGGCACCCTGCTTGCTCATACGGCCGCGGACGCATCGGGCCCTGAACGGCGCGTCTGTCCGGACAATGGTGTCTGGAACAACTTGAGGAACTATTTATGTTGAAGCGCAGACAATTGATGATCGCCGCCTTGATCACAGTTGCAGGATTGCCCATGGTGTTGGCGAGCGTTCCTCGTTCGGATGTTTCGAACGACACGGCCATTTACCAGAACTTGCACGAGATCAAACTGACCAAAGCCAAGTCGATTAATTTCGACTCGGATATCAACCGGCTCTCGGCCCAGGAGAAGTCGCATCGGGAAGCTCTCCCCTTGCGCATCTCGGCGCCGATGACTCGCGTCATGTCGACGCCGTATCGCGCAAGCCCTACCGCCAAGAAGCCCGTGCAGCAGTTGCGTCATAGCGATCAGCGCTAAGACGCCCGATTCAGACCGACCTGGCGCTCGCGTTCCATAAGACGATGAGCGTCTCCATATTTGCCCGGAAGGGCCCAAGCAAGGCACCGCCTCGCTTGGGCCCTTCTTTTTTTATTGTTGCCTGTTCCGCGTGTCCCAAATTAAAGTTCAGAAAGAGGCTCGTAGCGAGCAAAGTACGTCCGCGATTCATTTCGCGGGAACCTGATTCGACACAAATCGGGTTGGCTAACCAAGGAGAGGCCCAGCGAAAACAAAAATTTTCGTTGGGCCTCTTTAGCTTCCGGCCACCGGTAAACAGGCTAGTTGCCCCCTCAGTTGACCACATCTGCAAAGAAGGTTATGTGGTGCGTCGAAAGTGGGGACTTTCAAGATGGGGATTCGGGCACTCTTTCATTCCATGGGCATCACGATCGTTGGCGTGGCCGCCATGGCGTCGCTCGCCCACGCTTACAACTTCGATTTCGACGGCGCCCCCGGCAAGCACCCGCTCGGCTCGATCGGCTTCTATTCGAGCGGCTGCCTCGATAGCGACGCGCGCATCGAGGGCACCGAGGCCGGCCTGCTCAAACTGATGAACGAGCGCGACCGCCGCTACGGCAATCCGATGATGATCGAGCTTCTGACCGGGCTTGGCGCCGCCTACCACCACGAGTGGCAGCAGAACGGCGCGCCGGCCAGGCCTTACGAGCGCATCCAGCTCGGCGACATCGCGCAGAAGGGTGGCGGGCAGGTCTCGAAGCACGCCTCGCACCAGACGGGTCTCGACGCCGACGTCGTGTACCTGCGCAAGGATTTCCGCGAGACGAAACAGAACCGCGGCTTCGAAGCGGGCTTCGACGAGACGTTCGTCCACGGCAAGAAGGTCAGCGCCAACCTCGACGAGGTTCGCCAGTGGTGGGTGTGGCGCTTCCTGTATCGCAGCGGCAAGATGAACCGCATCTTCGTCGACGGCAACATCAAGGCGTACTTCTGCAAGCAGGCCGCGCGCCTCGAGCCCGACGACAAGGCCGAGCGCGAGGAGGTCCTCCGGATGCTGCGCCCGTATCCCGAGCACGCCGACCATTTCCACATGCGGCTCGCGTGCCCGGCCGCCGACGCGAAGTGCGTGGGCCAGGCGCCGCTGCCGCCGGGCTCGGGCTGCTCGGATCGCGAGCTCCAGCACGACCCCGGCGAGATGGAAGGCCGGCGCGCGGTTTCGCAGTCGATTCTCGACGACGAGATGGACCCGTTCGAGCTGCTCGCCGAGCCGCAGGACGACGACCACGCCTCGCCGGCCGGAGGAGTCGTCCATCGCGACGGCTCGCACACGCTGCCGCGCGAATGCCGCCAGGGCAAGCCCCGCTGAAGCGAGGCTTCGCGCTCAGTTCGGAACGTAAATGCGCGTGATCGACCGATTCTTCGAGTACTTCTCGAAAAGGTCGGTGCACTCTTCGAGCGGGATGAACTTCGCCGGGCTGTAGCCGTTGTCGTAGCGCACGAAGATCGGAAGCTTCCCCTCGCGGCCGAAGTATTTCGAGAACTCGCCCGTCGTCATCTTCACGATGTAGTCGACGCCCTTGGCCTTGAGCTCGCCGGTGATCTTCTCCTGGAGCGCTTTCTGCTCGCGCTCGTTGGCCGCTCCGCTCGGGATGCCCGAGTGGAACTCGGCCAGCATCTTGTACGGGTTCTTGTGGTAGATGCGGCGCGCCCACGAGTTCTTCGAGCGCGAGAGGTGCGTGTAGAGGTGGTAGTCGTCGAAGAACACGTACGACTCGACGTCGCTCGGGATCTCGTAGTCGCAGTCGCTCGAGCGCAGGTAGCGGCCCAGCATCTCGTCGAAGATCACGCTCTTGTGGTGGAAGTACACCATGAGAAACATGTGGTGGCGCGAGATCAGGAAGTCGTCGAAGGTGTAGATCGCCTTGTGGCCGACGGCCAGGTAGCACTTGTCGTCGACGATGTGGTGCGTGAGGTTGGCGAGCAGCCACGCGATGTCGAACTTGCCGTAGCTCACGCCGGCGTGGAACGAGTCGCGCGTGAGGTAGTCCATGCGGTCGACGTCGATCTCGCTCGAGACGAACTGGTGGAGAATGGGCCGGTAGTCGACGCCGCCGACGACGAAAAAATCGTCCGGGCAGACGATGTCCTCGTTGATGAGGCAGGCGATGTGGATCGGCTCGATGGCCAGCACGCTCAGCGCCTTGCTGAGGATGGGCGTGAGCGACGACTGCAAGATGATCTTGATCGTGTAATCTTCGTGCGTGGCCTGGCGCGCTTCGGTGAACGGGCAGGGCTTGCCCGGGGCGCATGCGAGCGAGGCGAGCTCGAGGCGCTCGACGAGCGGCATGGCGAACTCGGTCGTGTGCGAGAGCGGACCGTGGCCGACGTCGTGGAGCATCGCCGCGACTCGCAGCGCCTGGCGGAAGCGCTCGGCGTCTTTCGGCGCGAGCGGCGCTTTGCCGATGCCGTCCTTGGGCGCGCGGAACGCGAAGTTGAACGCGCTGCCCGCGAGGTGCATCGCGCCCAGGCTATGGATGAAACGCGTGTGCGTGGCGCCGGGATAGCTGTTCTCGGCAAATCCCAGCTGCTTGATGTTTCGCAGGCGCTGAAAGAACGGCGACTCGAGAATCGCGATCTCGGTGTCGTTGACTTCGATGGTGCCGTGGATGACATCTCTGATTTCCATTTGAACCTTTTCTGGGTATATCAAAGCGCATGGCAACAAGAACACGCTCGACGAAGCCCAAGGGCAAGAAACTTAAAAAGATTAACTCTGAGCAAGCATTAGGTGGTCACGCGATTCTCGGCAAGTCAAAAAGCCGGTTCCTGACGGGAAACCAGATCCTCCCGGACGGCATTGCGAGCGGCCTCGGAGTGCGCGAGCTGATCGACGAGACGTTCATGGCCTACAATGCAGCGCGTCTTCGCGAAACGTGCAAGGTGTTCACCGATAGCATGCTCAAGGACGACGTGACGGTCGGCATGAGCCTCACCGGGGCGATGACGCCGGCCGGTGTCGGCAAGTCGTGTTTGATCCCGCTGATCCGCGCCGGCTTCATCGACTGGATGATCTCGACGGGCGCCAATCTTTACCACGACGCGCACTTCGGCCTGAAGAAGCGCCTCGTTCAGGGCAGCCCGCACATCGACGACCGCATCCTGCGCAAGGAAGGCGTCATTCGCATCTATGACATCCTGTTCGACTACGACGTGTTGCTCTCCACGGATGCGTTTTTCAGGGAGATCATTCAGCACGACGACTTTCAGAAGCCGATGTCGACGGCCGAGTTCCACTGGCTGTGCGGCAAGTACCTCGCCGAGCGCGAGAAGGCCCTGGGGATCGCCGACAAGGGGGATAGCTGCGTGCTCACGGCCGCGTATCGCTGCGGCGTTCCCATCTACACGAGCTCGCCGGGCGACAGCTCGATCGGCATGAACGTGGCGGCGATGGCGCTGCGCGGGTCGAAGCTGTCGTTCGACGTCTCGCGCGACGTGAACGAGACGGCGGCGATCGTCTACGGAGCCAAGAAGGGTTTCTCTGGCAAGAAGGGCAAGAGCGGCGTCCTGATCGTCGGCGGCGGCTCTCCGAAGAACTTTTTGCTGCAGACCGAACCTCAGATCCAGGAAGTGCTCGGGCTCGACGAGAAGGGCCACGACTTCTTTCTGCAGATCACCGACGCGCGCCCCGACACGGGCGGCCTTTCGGGCGCCACGCCGAGCGAAGCCGTCAGCTGGGGCAAGGTCGATCCCGACAAGCTTCCCGACACCGTCGTCTGCTACTCCGACTCGACGATCGCGCTGCCGTTGCTCACCGCCTATGCGCTCGACGCGCACAAGCCGCGCAAGCTCAAGCGCCTGTACGATCGCCGCGAGCAGCTCTACGCGAGCTTGCAGGCCGAGTATCTCAAGCGCGTCTATCGCTGAGCGGGCGCCACGGGCACGATGAAAACAAAAAAGCCGGTTGGAGCGGATCCAACCGGCTTTTTGATTTTGTGAACCAGAGAAGCTTGGCGCTTACTCTTCTTCCGAGGTCGAGCCCTGCGCGTAGCCATGGCCACCACCGAACGACGAGCCGAAGGCGCTGCCGATCGCGGCGCCGGCGGCGCCGCCAGCGAGGCCGGCGAGAACCGGCGACGTGTGCTGCTGCGTTTCAGCGGCGGCCTTGCGGGGCGCGGCTTTCTTCGACGCGGCCTTTTTCTTGGGCGCGGCCTTCTTTTTCGGCGCGGCTTTCTTGGCCTTCTTCGCAGGCTTCTTTTTCGGCGCGGCTTTTTTGGCGGCCTTTTTCTTAGGCGCGGCTTTCTTCGCTTTTTTCGCCGGCTTCTTTGCCTTCTTCTTTGCCATGGTCAAACTCCTTTGGGTCGTTGCGGGTCGGTTGTAGGTTGTTTTTTAAGAGCAAAAAATTTGGAAATTTTCTGATTTCCTCACACACGATGTCAGCCTTGGCAAACGAAATCAAGCCTCTTAATGCGCGAGTTTCTGTACGTCGTCCATCGCGTCGGCGTCGAATCGCACGGGCAGCCAGCTCGTGCCGTTCTCGTCGATTTTGCCGGGCTTCGCGACGAGCATCTTGAAGGGCACCAGCTTGACTGAGTAGCCATCCCGGCCGTTCGAGAAGTAGCGTGCGTCGCGATCGGTCGTGTAGGACGTGGCAAGCTGGGGGCCGATGACCTTCGGATCGATGTTGGGGATCTTGCCGGGAATCGGGTGGAAGGTGTGCGTTTTGAAGAAAGACACACTTAATGGGTCGGGCATGC
>JACQAX010000289.1 GCA_016194795.1 Deltaproteobacteria bacterium
GCGTGGTGACCGTCGAGGCTACGGTCGAGCTCTCCCCGCCGGTCGGCAACCTCGTCCAGCTCCAGGCCCGCTCGGCCAACGCCGACGGGATCGGCCAGGTCACGCTGCGCCAGCTCGTGCAGAGCGCGCTCCGAATGCGCCCCGACCGCATCATCGTCGGCGAGTGCCGCGGCTCGGAGGTGATCGAGATGCTCCAGGCCCTCAACACCGGGCACCCCGGCAGCCTTACGACCGTGCACGCCAACTCTCCCGCCGAGGCCCTGCATCGGCTCGAGCTGCTCGCGCTGCTTGGAGCGCAGAATCTTTCCATCGAATGCATCCGAGAGTGGATCCGCTCGAGCATCGACCTCGTGGTGCAGGTCGAGCGCGACGCGGGCGGACGCCGCCACGTCGCGCGAATCGCCCGCGTCGGGCCGCGTGGAGAGGAGCTTCGTGACCTCTATAGGAGAGATCGTTAAGTGGCAGCGAGTGCGGCCGGACCGGGCGGCAGCCGTGGCGCGGCGGGCCGCCGAGATCGCCGGGCGTCGCCCTTATCAGGTCGCGCGGCTCCTGGACTTCGGTTTTGCCGGGGAGCTTTTGCGGCTTCGTAGCGCGCGGGTTACGGGAATTCCGCTCTGGCGCCTCATCGCGGCGCGGGAGCTCGCCCCCGCTCCGGCGCTGGCGCTCGCCGGCGAGCTGGAACGGGCGCTCCGACGCTGGCGCGTGGAGGGTTTCGTGCACGGGGATCTCTCGCCGCGAAACATCCTCGTCGCGCGGGAAAGACCGGAGCTCGCGGTGCCGTGGTTCATCGACTGGACAGTTGACCTTTCGAGCTTCGCTGGAACGCCTCGCTTCGCCGGACGCGAGGTCTTCCAGGGCCATCGTTCCTTCGCGTCGGATCGCTATGCCATCGAGGAAATCTTGTGTATATTGTTGGGATTAGTGAGGGAACACCGATGACGCACGCCACAAGGGACTTCGTCTGGGTCATGAGAATTTATGCCGTGATCTACTTCGTAGGCGCGCTCCTTTTCTTTTTCATGCCGGAAGAGATCTTCTACCTGATCAACGTCGGCCCGCGCGTTTTCAAGATCTACGACGAGATCCCGATGCCCAGCGAGCATTTCTGGGTGGCGCTCTCCACGAGCATGATGATGATGCTCTGTTTCGCGTCGGTCTACTCGAGCGTCTATCCGAAGATCAAAGGCTTCATCGGCATTCACATGGTCTCGAAGATCACGTCGGTCATCGGCTTCACCTATCTTTTTCTCCACGGCCCGCAGCACGGCTTCGCGTACCTCTTCGGCGCCATCACCGACAGCTCCGTGATCGTCGTCGTTCTTGGATTCTACCTGCGCAGCGTGACCAGCAGGGGCGAAGTTCCGTCGATCACCGAGGAACCGGCCGTGGCGGCGGCGGGACATGCAGAAGGATAACTTTCCTCACTGGGACAAGCAGCGCCACGGCTTCTACGAGGTCTGGTACCTGAAGCTGAATCTCCCGTCGGACGGCGCGCTCGTCGGGCCGGCGCTCTGGCTTCGCTTCACCACGCTGAGCGCGCGCAACGGGCTCAAGAAGGTCGCCGAAGTGTGGGCGATCTTCTTCGACCCTCAGGCCGGCGGCGGGAGCCAGAAGGTCGCGATCAAGAACACGTGCTCGCTCGGCTCGTACGCGACGAACTCCGACGGCTCGGTGGCCATCGAGGACTCGTTCTTCGGCGCCGACCGCACGAGCGGCACGACGATCGGCCGGGGCCACCGCATCGAATGGGACCTCAAGTTCGAGCCCAACTCGTACACCTTCTTCCACGTGCCTGACACGCTCCAGAAGCTCAAGCTCACCAAGAGCGTCGTGTGCAAGCCGAACGTCGACATCAGATTCACCGGCTGGTTCACCGTCAACGGCAAGCGGTTCGACGTCAGCGCCGCGCCCGGTTGCCAGGGTCACATCTGGGGCAAGAAGTACGCGCACGACTGGGCGTGGGCGCATTGCAACTCGTTCGAGGGCGGTTCCCCGGCCGTGCTCGAGGCCTTGAGCGCGCGCGTGAAGCTCGGCGGCGTGGTCACCTCGCCGCAGATGTCGGCGCTCTTCTTCGAATACAAGGGCGAGCGGCACGAGTTCAATCGCTTGAGCGACGCGTTCGCGATCCGCAGCGAGTACGGCCTCACGAACTGGAAATTCTCGGTCGACCGCGGGCCGCTCCGCCTCCTCGGCGAGATCAGCTGCGACGTGAAGGACCTCATCGCGGTGACGTACGAGGACACGCAGGGCAGCTACCTCTATTGCAACAACTCGGAGCTCGCGTCGATGAGCCTGAGCGTCTACTACCGCGGCAAGCTCGACGCCACCCTGCGCTCGCGCTGCACCACCGGCTTCGAGACCGTCGCCCGCGAGCGAAGCCCGTACGTCGAGGTCCTGCTGTGAGCGCGTGGGCCAACACCCGTGGCCGCCACGTGCTCCGCGAGTTCATCGTCACGATCTGCGCGGGAGACCCGGCGGTGCTGTCGAGCGTGCGCCTGCAACGGGTGGTCTTGAAGACCGAGAAATACGTCGGCGAGCTGCCCGTGTTCTACTTCCTGCTCTTCAAGCTCACCCTGTATCTGCTCAACTACGCGCTGCCGCCGCTATCGTGGAAGCTGCGCCCGTTCACGTGGATGAACCTCGAGGAACGCCAGCATTACCTCGAGGAATGGCAGGCCAGCAGCTTCTACTACAAGCGCACGCTCTTCAAGATGGTTCAGTGCGTCTGCGTCTCGCACCTCTACTCGGAGCGCAAGCTGCTCGAGAGCATCGGCTTCGGCGAAAGCCTCGCGCACCGTGAGCAGCGCTCGTTCGCGGGCTCGCTGCCCATGAGCGAGGCGCCGTCCGGCCCCGGAGGCGCTCCATGATCGTCGACGGCGCCCACACCGGCAAAGACCTCGAGGAGCGCTTCGACGCCGTCGTGATCGGCAGCGGCGCCGGCGGCGCCGTCGTCGCCAAGGAGCTCGCCGAGGGCGGGATGCGCGTCGCCGTCCTCGAAGAGGGCGCGCACCACAAGACGACCTCGCATACCGACCTGCCCTACGAGGCCATCAGCCGCCTCTATCGCGACAAGGGCTTCACGACGACGGTGGGCAAGCCGGCGATTCCCGTCCCGATGGGTCGCGCGCTCGGCGGCACGACGGTCATCAACTCCGGTACCTGTTTCCGCACGCCGACGAAGGTGCTCGAGCACTGGGAGCGCGACCTGGGCCTCCACTCGCTCACCGAGGCGTCGTTCAATCCTTTCTTCGAGCGCGTCGAGCGCGAGATCAACGTCGTCGACGGCGAGTTCAAGGTGATGAGCCGCGCGAACACGATCATCCACGAGGCGCTCTCGAAGCGCGGCACGCCGGGCAAGGCGCTCAAGCGAAACATCCGCGGCTGCGAGGGCTGCGGCTTCTGCTGCTACGGCTGCCCGAGCGGCGCCAAGCAGAGCATGGACGTGAGCTATCTGCCGAAGGCCTTTCTCGCGGGCGCCAAGGCCTTCACCAACACCAAGTTCGAGCGGTTCCTCACCGAGGGCCGCCGCGTGGTCGGCGTCGAGGCGACCTTCCACCGCGACTCGGGCCCCTCGACCGGCCATCGGCTCACGATCAAGGCGCCCCTCGTGATCCTGGCCGCCGGCACGATCCACTCTCCGCAGCTCCTGCGCAACAACGGCGTGGCCGTCGAGAACCGCAACCTCGGCCGCAACCTCACGCTGCACCCGGCGACCAAGGTCTTCGCGCGCTTCGACGAGGAGGTCAACGGCTGGCAGGGCACGCCGCAGGCCTACTACTCCGACCTCCTCAAAGACCAGGGCATCACCTTCGAGGGGATCTTCGTCCCGCCGGACGTCGCCGCGATGACCGTGCCCTTCGTCGGGCGCCGCCTCAACGAGTTCATGCGCGACTACAAGCACATGGCCGCGTTCGGGTTCCTGATCTCCGACTCTTCCACGGGGCGCGTCGTGCGGCTCCCCTTCGTCGGCACGACCGTGCTCTACAACTTCCAGGAAGCCGACATCGAGAAGTTTCGCACCGCCATCGCGTTCCTCGCGCGCGTCTTTCTCGAGGCGGGCGCGAACAAGGTCTACACGCTCCTCCACGGCTACAGCGAGCTCTCGAGCGAGGCCGACATCCAGCGCCTCGAGAAGGGGCGCCTCAAGGCCGAGGACATCGACGGCATGGCCTTCCATCCGCTCGGCACCTGCGGGGCGGGCCGGGTCGCGCGCTGGGATCAGCGGGCGGGCGAGGGCGTGATGATCGCCGACGGCTCCGTCGTGCCGGAGAGCCTGGGCGTCAACCCGCAGGTGACGATCGCGGCCTTCGGCCTGCGCGCGGCCGAGAAGCTGCTGGAGTCGCGGCCATGAGGCCCGACGAGAACCGTCCCGCGACCCTCCGCGAATACCTCGTGGGCGCCGCGGCGCTCGCCTCGGCCATGAAGATCAATCTCGCCGCGGGAAAGA
>JACQAX010000266.1 GCA_016194795.1 Deltaproteobacteria bacterium
GCTCGCGCACGGCCAGCACGGGAAAGACGGCGACGAGCCCGGCCTCCATGAAGCCGTAGACGGCGCCGGTCGAGAGCGGGCCGAGCCCGAGCTTGAGCTTGGTGCTTTCGCTGGACGGGAGCCGCCCCACGCGCGCCCGCCCGGCGAAGGCGGCGAGCGTGAGCGCGAGCGCGGCGACAGCGCCGAGCACGAACAGGGGCTTCGGGCTCACGCGCGCGAGCGCGAGCGCCGCGAGCGGCCCGAGCGCAAGCCCGATCGAAAGCGCGACGCCGTAGTACGAGAGCCATTGCGCCCGCTCGCGGGGTTTGGAGAGGCGGCCGAGGATGAAGTCGGCCGCGACGTAAACGGCGCTGAGAGCCAGCCCCTCGACGAAACGCGTGGCGAAGACGGCGCCCGTCGAGCGAAAGCAGCCGAGCGCCACGAGCGAGAGCGCGTACGCGACGAGCCCCCAGCGCACGAGCAGGTGGGCGCGGCCCGCGTCGGCCGCGCGACCGAAGCGCTGGGTTGAGACGAAGATCCCCAGATACATGAGGGAGGCGGCCGCGCCCGAGGCGAGAAAGAGCTGGGCATTGCCGCTCAAGAGCTCGGGGAGCTTTGGCGCGACCACACCCTGTCCCATTCCGCCGAGCAGCACCGTGATGAGGACGTAGCGACGCGCATCCATAGATGGTGAGCCGTCCTTGGAGTTGAACCAAGGGACCCCCAGGTTAAGAACCTGGTGCTCTGCGCTGAGCTAACGGCTCAATAAAATTGTAAGGCTCATGGCAATGTGCGACAAATGGGCAGGGAATGCCTACATCTCAACCGGTCGAAGTGATCCGCCTGTCACCGTGGAACGAGACGCCGTACAACACGGCGCTCGCCGTGCAGCGCGAGCTGGCCGAGGCGGGGCGCACGGGCTGGCTTCTTTTCTGCTGCCCACCCACGATCACCCTCGGCAAACGCGCGCCAGCCACTGACGTGCTGCTCTCGCGCGAGGAGCTCGAGCGTCGGGAGATTCGCGTGCTCGAGGTGGATCGCGGCGGGCAGGCGACCTACCATGGGCCCGGCCAGGTCGTGGGCTTTCCCTTCGGCAAGCTCGAGGATTTCATCGGTGACCCGCGGGGCGTGCGCGCGTTCGTCGTCCGTCTCAAACGGGTGCTCGCGCTGTTCATCGCGCGCGAGCTCTGGGCGGCCGGCGATCGCGAGCGTCGCGTCGATGCCGCTCGCGCCGAGGACGCCGCCGGCCTTTGGTTCGACGACGGACGCAAGGTCGTCGCGCTGGGCCTGGGCTTCGGGCGCGCCGGCATACGGCATGGGTTTTCGCTGAACCTGCAGCCTCTCGAGCGCGAGTTCGCCGCGATCAACCCGTGCGGAGAGAAGGGTGCGCTGCCCGGCTCGGTCTGGCGCAAGGCGCACGACGAAGCGGCGTTCGAAGGCGCGGTCTCGCGCCTCATTGACATTCTCAAAGCCGAGCATCGATAATCGGGGGATGAAGCATATCCTCTACATGTCCCTGCGGTCTCCCTTCGCCCGTCGCGTGCGTCTGGCTCTCGAGGAGCTCGGCATCGATTACGACGCCCAGGCACTCGACGTCTTCAATCCGCCGGCGGGGTTCGGCGCCGTCAACCCGCTGGGGCGGGTTCCGGCGCTCCAGCTCCCGACGGGAGAGACGCTGATCGATTCTTCGATGATCTTCGAGCACCTGCGCGAGCGCCACTCCGAGCACCCGCTCTTTCTTTTCGGCGGCGCCCGGCCCGCGCGCGCGCGGCGCCTCACCGGTCTTGCGCTCGGCGTGATGGAGACGACGGTCACCGTCGTCCTCGAGAACATGCGCGGCGTGGTGGGGAACCCCGCGGTGAAGGCCGAGTTCACGGCGATGGCGCTGGCCGGCCTTGCCGCGCTCGATGACGAGCTTCGCGGCGCCGCCCACCATGCGCTGGGGCCCGAGCTTCGCGCCTGCGACCTGGACATCGGCGCGGCGGCCGCGTACTGCGAGCTGCGCCTGGGCGCCGACTGCCTGAAAACGTATCCCGCGCTCAAGGCGCACCTCGGTCGCCTGAACGAGCGCGCGTCGTTCCGCAAAACGGTGCCTCCGGCGTGAACCTTGGACGCCTTGCGCGGCTCGGGCTCGCGGGTGCCGTGGCCGTGGCGCTTACCGCCTGCTCGCACGTCGCCACCGAGGACCGCTACCACTCGAAGGCGCAGGTCGTGCGCTTCACCGAGTGCGGCAAGCTCGAGGCGCTCCGGCGTTTCGAGAAGGCCCTCTTCAAGGTCGGCTTCGTGCGCGAGGTCGTGCGCAAGGAGAACCCGGTGCCGTTCGAGCTCGTCGAGCACCTTTCGGGAGGCGAGCCCGTGCTGGTCGAGTTCCGGAAGTCGGACTTCAAGGCGCTGGGCGCGCGCGGGTCGGATCCGTACCGCGAGGCCGTCAACCGTTACAAGATCTCGGCGTGCGAGGAGCCGGGCGGCGAGCTCTTCGTCATCGTCGTGCGCCACGACCCCGACTCGGCCGATCAGTTCCTGGGGGCGCGGATGACCGAGGCGCTCGGAGGCTCCGGCTGCCAGTGGCGGGCGATCGCGCCGGCGCGCGAGCTGGGATTTTACTCGGACACGACCGAGGATGACCTGCTTCGCCACATCCGGAGGGGCCAATGCAGCGCATACGCCAGGCAGTGACGGCGGCGCTCGTTCTGGGCGTCCTCGGCGTTTTCGGAGGCGGCTGCACGCGCTACGCCTATACGCGAGTGTTTCTGCATGGAGAGGTCGAGGACGAGGACGGCCGCCCGGTGCCGTTTGCCGTGGTGCGCGTCGGCGAGATGGAGTCGATCTCCGACGACAACGGACACTACCGCTTTCTCTATCTCGCCTCGTGCCTGCGTGGTTCGGCGGGCGTGCAGGGCGTGCAGACGCCCGACCTCGAGGGCTATGCGCCGGGCTTCAAACCGGCCATCGTGGGTTATCACCTGGATACGATCGAGGTGGTCGGGGGCGGGACGTGCCCCGCGGATACCGATAAATATCTCAGGCTCTCGTTGGTCCGCGCTCCCAAGGAATGAGCGTCAGTGGCGGAGATGGAAGAACACCTGATCCGTCACCCACCACGTGAGCCCTGACACGAACGCCGAGCAGGGGATCGTGAGGATCCACGCCCACACGATGCGCCCGGCGATGCCCCAGCGGATGGCCGAGAGCTTCGTGACCGCGCCGACGCCGACGATCGAGCCCGTGATCACGTGCGTCGTCGACATGGGGATGCCCAGGCCGGTCGCCAGAAAGAGCGTCATCGCGCCACCCGTCTCGGCGCAGAAGCCGCCGACGGGCTTGAGCTTGGTGATCTTCATCCCCATCGTCCTGACGATGCGCCAGCCGCCGAAAAGCGTGCCCACGCCCATGGCCACCTGGCAGGAAAGCACGACCCACATCGGGACGGCGAACTTCCCGCCCGACATCCCGGCCGAGAAGAGCAGGACGGCGATCACGCCCATCGTTTTCTGCGCGTCGTTGCCGCCGTGGCCCAGGCTGTAGAGCGACGCCGAGATGAACTGCAGCCGGCGAAACCACGCGTCCACCTTTCGCGGCGTCGACTTGAAGAGGACGATCGAGACGATCATCATGAGGATGAAGGCGAGGACGAGCCCCAGCAGCGGCGAGAGCACGATCGAGGCGGCGATCTTGGCCAGACCCGGGCCGTTGAGCACGCGCACGCCGGCCTTGGCGGCGGCCGCGCCGCAGAGCCCGCCGATCAGCGCGTGCGACGAGCTCGACGGGATGCCGAAATACCAGGTGATGAGGTTCCACAGCACGGCGCCGGTCAGTGCCGCGAAGATAAGCGTCGGGTCGACGATGCTCGGGTCGATGATGCCCTTGCCGACGGTGTTGGCGACCTTGAGCTCGAAAAACAGGAACGCGATGAAGTTGAAGAACGCGGCCCAGGCCACGGCCCACTGCGGGCGCAGCACGCGCGTGGAGACGATCGTGGCGATCGAGTTGGCGGCGTCGTGAAAGCCGTTGATGAAGTCGAAGGCCAGGGCGACGAAGATCACGAAATAGATGAAGCCGGTGCTGTATTGCATCATTTTCGGTTAGGCGTACTCGAGCACGATGCCTTCGATGATGTTGGCGACGTCTTCGCAACGGTCGGTGACCGTTTCGAGGAGCTCGTACACTTCTTTGAGCTTGATGAGCTTCTTGACGTCGTTCTCTTCCTTGAAGAGCTTGGCCATCGACGCGCGCAGGGCGTGGTCGCCCTCGTTTTCGAGGCGATTGATCTCGACGCAGATCTTGATGATCTCATCGGGGTGCT
Source organism: Deltaproteobacteria bacterium (assembly GCA_016194795.1). GTDB lineage: Bacteria > Bdellovibrionota > UBA1018 > UBA1018 > UBA923 > JACQAX01. Next base: position 4,283 of record JACQAX010000266.1, read on the forward strand.
TCAAGTTGCTCAGCTGGGCGACGGCCGAGCGCACGTGGTGGGCCGAATGGGTGCAGATCTCGGCCAGCCGGTGCATCTCGGGCGTGGCCTCGGTGATGCCGTAGAGCCAGATGCGCTGCGAGGCCGCCTCGAGGAAGTCGAGGATGTCGTCGAGGCTCTTGATGAGCTCGTGGATGTCCTCGCGGTCGAGCGGCGTGATGAACGTCGTGTGCAGAAGCTCGACCGTCCGGTGCGTGATGTTGTCGCCTCGGTGCTCGATGTCCTTGATCGTGCGGGCGCGGCTCTCGACGTGGCCCATGTCGCCCAGCATCGCCTGGAACTCCGTGGCGCCCTTGACGATCTCGTCGGCGATGTCGCGAAAGAGATCGAAGAACTTTTCCTCGCGTGGCATCAAGCGTCCGAACATATAGTAGGCCTCCTGGATATGGGCGCGAGTTTCCATTCAACGCATCGATTGGTCAAATCTTAAATCTTGATAGCCGCCGGCTTGCGCGTTAATCTCGAGCCATAGGAGCAACTTATGAACTGGGCTATCTTCTCGCTCGACGGGGTTTTCTTCCTGCTTCGTTGGCTGCACATCGTCTTCGGCATCACCTGGATCGGTCATCTCTACTACTTCAACTTCGTGCAGGGCGCGTTTTTCGCCGAGACCGACGCGGCCACGAAATCGAACGCCATCCAGAAGCTCGTGCCGCGCGCGCTTTGGTGGTTCCGCTGGGGGGCGATGATCACGTTCCTCTCAGGATGGACTTACATCTTCGGCAA
>JACQAX010000046.1 GCA_016194795.1 Deltaproteobacteria bacterium
CCACCGGATCCCAGCCGACGGCGCGGCCGTAGAGGTAGTTGCGCCATTCGACGTCGCGCTTGGAGCCGCCGACGTCGAGCTTCATCGTCACCGTGCTCTTCTTGCTCGGGCGAAGCGACGGGTAAACCGCGCGCAAGGCCTCGATGTCCTGGTGGGCGACGAACTTGGTCGGCATGAGCGCCTTCAGGTCTTCGGGTGGGTTGAGGAAGTAATCGCGAACGTTGACGTACGCGCCTTCACCCGTGATGGCGCCCTGGATGCGCGCCATGCCCTCTTTGGAACCGAGCGGCGGAACCAGGCGCTTGAGGTTGGCCAGCGCCTTTTCGGTCTGCTCGTTGCGACCGGTGAACAGATCAGGATCGAGCAGCGAGTCGAGGTGGCTGTTGCGCTCGCCCTGAACGAGGTCCCAGGCGTGCGAGGTGTACTCAGCCCACTTGTTGAGGTGCATGTAGGCCCGCTTCATCCAGAACTTTCCGTTGCTGCGAAGCCGGAAAAGCTCGGGGTGGCTCTTGGCGATCTTCACGCGCTCGACGCGAGTCATGCCGTCGATGCTGAGCGCCTCGCTGCCGCCGAAGCTCGAGCTGAGCGCGACGTCGACGCCGACCTTGCGGCCGATCTCCTTGCGAAGAGCGATGTTGCCGTTGATGTTGTAGGCCTCAAGCTGCGAGATCGTCGACATGCGGCGATGGAAACGGGCCATCGCGGCGAAACGTTCGGCGTCAGTGATGAACGCGAAGCGGTCGGCCGCGTCGTACGCCTGGCTGAAGGCATTGGCGCCGAAGCGAAGGCGTCCGTCGGAACGGGAGAAGCGGCCCGAGGCGGCAGATGACGTATTTCAAATCGTTGGGGTAGGTGTCGTACTTCTCGTTGCCTTCCTTGAGGAGAGCTTCGAGCGCATCGGCGTGCCTGGCGTGGATGAGCTTGTCGACGAAGGCCTTGAGCTCCTTCGACATGAGGTCTTCGCTGCCGACGATTTTGGAGCCGCTGGCCGGGTGGCGCTTGCTGACCGCTTGCCAGTCTCCGACCGCCTTGGCTTCGGCCTCGAACGAGGCCTCGCTCGGCACCGGAACCACGGTGGGCTTCACCTTGAAGTTGCCCGCGGCGTGAACGGAAGAAGTTGATAGCGTCAGTGCGAGCGCGAAGGCGCACGCTGAAATAAGCGTCATTTTACGAGTCATCGTTACCCCCGACCAATAGCATACGGGGTGTCGGATCAAAGTCTAGGCCAAAGCGCCTTGAGCCTCAAAGGTAGCCGTTTTCAGCCATCCATTTGACCGACGTCTTGACGGCCTCGACTGCCGGCCTCGGACGAAAGCCCAGCTCGCGCCGCGCCTTCGAGTGGTCGAACCAGTGGAAAGAAGTTGCCGCCACGGCACCCTCGTACGTCACGGGTCCTTTTAAATGAAAGGTATCGACGGCGCGACCCACCGCGCGAAACACCCAGGTGGGAATTTCGTGCCGGGGCGGGCTCGCTCCCGTGCACTCGGCGTACATCGCAAGCAGCTGGCGGATCATCAGATTCTCGCCGCTCAGGATATAACGCTCGCCCCGCCGGCCGCGCTCGATCGCCGCGAGCATGCCTTCGACCACGTCCTCGACGGCCACGATGCTCAAACCGCCGCGGGTGTAACCCCCGAGCTTGCCGCGCGCGGCCATGAGATTGCCTCTGCGGGCCGCCTTCCTGACGTCGCCGGCGCCGAAGATCATCGACGGGTTGACGATGACGGCGTCGAGCTCGCCGTTGCGCGCGGCCTCGCGCACGAGGTCTTCGCCGCGCCGTTTGGAGTCGAAGTTCGGGAACTCGGGCGTGCACATCGAGCCCGGCGAATCCTCGTTCAAGACTTCGTTGATCTTGGCGGCGGCGCCAACGGCCGCGACCGACGAGACGTGCAGCAGGCGCCCGATCCTCGCCTCGCGGCAGGCGGCCAGGACGTTGCGCGTGCCCTCGACGTTCACGCTCTCGAGAAGCGCGCGCTGCTCGGGCCGCGTCGCCACGACCGAGGCCATGTGCACGACGGTGTCGGCCCCTTTGAGCGGCACGCCGAGCGAGTCGGGATCGGTCACGTCGCCCTCGGCGAGCCGGCAGCCCGTCGTCTCGAGCTCGCGCGTGTCGCTGCGCTCGCGGGCCAGCGCGGTGACGGCGTAGCCCTTGGCCACGAGCGCGCGCACGACGTAGGGGCCGAGAAAGCCGGTCGCGCCGGTGACGAAGGCTTTCATTTCTCCTCCGAGACGATCGTGGTCGACAGCGCGAGCGCGACGAGGCTGAAGCCCACCGCCAGATAACCCACGTCGGCAAAGCCGTGGAGCGAGCCGTCGGGCGCTTTGGTCACGAGCCGACCGGCGACGAACGCGGCAAGCGCGGCCGAGAGCTGCTGGACGCTGCCGACCAGGCTCATGAAGGCACCGCGGCTCTGCGGCAGCACGGTCGAGGTGACGAGCGCCGTCGCGGGCGTCAGGCGCCCGCCCATGAGCACGAAAAACGAGCTCACGATCGCCACCGCCCCCCAAAGCGGCATCGGCCGCAGGTGCGTGACCAGATAGATCGGCGCAAGCGACGCCAGCAGCGCGACGGCGAAGACGAGCTTCTTGCCGTGGCGATCGGCAAGCTTGCCGAAGAGCACGGTCGAGACGATCGAGGCCGCGCCACCCACGAGATAGATCACCGGAAGCCGCGCCTCGGTGATGCCGGCGTTAGCCACGACCGAGGGGAACAGAAACGGGATGATCGTGAAGTGGCCCAGGATGAGAAAGCTCATGAACGCGAGCGCAAGCCCGCGGCTCGGGTGGAAGAGAAGCTTGCGAAAACGGGTGATGGCCCGCGAGGCCGTCGCGTCGAGATGCCCTCCGAGGCTTGGAAGCCAGAGCTGAAGCGCGACGCCGATCAGGGTGGTCACGACCGCCAGAAAGTAAAACGACGCCTGCCAGCCCCACCGGTTCGAGAGCATCAGGCAGAGCGGCACGCCGACGATCGAGGCGACGGCGAACGCCGACATCACCAGGCCGAGCGCCGAGGCGCGGCGCTTGAGGTCGATCGCGTCGCTCACGATCGAGAAGAGCAGCGAGCCCACGACGCCGCCGAAGGCACCCGTCACGCCACGCGCGACGAAAAGCTGGTCATAGCCGCTCGAGACGGCGCAAAGCAGGTTGCACACGGCAAAGCCGGCGACGGCCGCGAGCAGAGCGGGCTTGCGGTTGAACCGATCGATGAAAAACGACGCAGCCAGGCTCAGCACGCCGGCGCCGAAGGTGTAAGCCGAAACCAGCAGGCCGAAGCGCGCCGCCGAGATGCCAAGCGAGCGCATGAGCTGCGGTCCCTGGGGCATGACCACCATGAAGTCGACGATCAGGCAAAAGTGCACCGCCGACATCAGCGCGAGGATCACCTTCTCTTTGCGGTTGAACACCCCTGCTCCCCCTGGATTTCGACATCTTTTCATGGAATCATTTCCGCCTGCAATGATCATCGACGCGCACGCACACGTTTTTCCGGGAACCACGAACACCGCCATCACCGGCGCGCGTCGCACGGCGCGCAAGCACCTGGCGCCGATCCGCCGAAGCCTCCACGGGCTGCAGCCGCTGCTGCGTTACGTGCCCGAGAGCGTGCGGCGCAAGACCGACGACCTGAGCTGCACTTCCGTTTTCAGCAGCTTGCTGATCGAGGGCACGCCCGAAGACCTGCTTGAAACCCTCGGTTACAACCAGGTCGACAAGGCCGTCGTCATCGCCTCGCCGCCGCACTCGCCGAACGATTACGTCCTGGCGCTCGCGCGCAAGCACCCGCAGCTCATCCCCGTCGTGAACGTCCCGCCCGGCGACTCGGCGACGCTGGCCGAGCTCGCCGCCCAGGGCGCGCGCGGCCTCAAGATCCACGCGGCCATCGACGGCGAGGGCCCGCGCTCGCCGCACTACCTTCGCCTGCTCGGCGAGGCCAGCGACCTCGGCCTTCCGGTCGTGCTCCACACCGGCTGCATCCACATGAAGCTCGTCTACAAAGACCCCGAGATGGGACGCGCCGAGCGCTTCAAGCCCTGGTTCACCGAGTTTCCGCGCGTGAAGTTCGTGCTCGCGCACATGAACTTCCACGAGCCCGACGTGGCCCTCGACCTCTGCCTCGCGCACGAGAACCTGCTCGTCGACACCTCGTGGCAGCCGCCGGCGGTGATCAAAAAAGCCGTGCGCAAGCTCGGCGCCGAGCGCGTACTCTTCGCCACCGACTGGCCGCTCGTGGGCGACAACGTCACGATCGGCCTGAAGCGCATCGAGGCCTGCACCGAGCGCGGCATCAGCCCGGCCGACGCCGCGCTCGTCCTGGGCGAGAACGCCGCGCGCCTTTTCAAGGTGGAGGGTGCCTGAGATGAAACGCGCGCTCGCCATCGCGGCCCTCGTGCTTTTTCCGGCCTGCGCCGCCACCGTGAACTGGCGCGACTACGACACCTCGAGCGTCGCCGACGAGCAGCGCGAGCTGATGGCCAAGGTGACCGTGCGGCGAAACACGATCGAGCTCAACCGCTGCACGCTCTGCTTCGCCACGCGCGTGAAGTTCAGCCGCACGTGCGCGGCGCTCGACATGAGCGGCCTGGTCCACATGGCGGCCCCGCGCGACTACGCCTGGATTCGCGAGATCGAGTGCGAGCTCGAGGGCGGAAAAAAGGTGCGCCACGCGTTCGCCTTCCCTTACTACTCGGCCGACGTGAGCGTGCGCAACACCACGAGCTACCTCGGCGACATCTTCATCGACCTGACCGACGAGAGCCATCCCTTCATCGAGGTGACCGATCGCCTCGAGGACACGGTCGAAGAGTTCGCCTCGCGCGGGCGCAAGTTTCGCCTGCGCATGAGAAAGGCGCTGCTCAAGCTCCAGGACGACACCTGGGGCCAGCGCCAGACCACCAAGGACTGGTAAAGCCTCAGCCTTTTTTGGTCACGGGCACGAGCTGGACGTTGAGGTTGTAGACCTCTTTTTTGGCGCCGCTCTCGAGAAACGCGCAGAGCTTGCGGCGAAAGCGCCGGATCATGGCCTTGGCCTCGGGAATTTTCGCGGGATCGGTGGCCACGACCACCGAGGTCACGTCACGCGCGCTCGAAGGGGCGTCGCCCAGCGCCTCGATCGCGTCGCGCAGCACGCGCTCGTGCCGCTTGCGCAAGGCGGGCGAGCTCACGTCGTGGCCGGCCAGAAGCTTCGCCTGCGTGCGCGCGAGCGTGCCGTCGCGCTCTTCGGCAAGCTCGAGGCGGAGGAGGCGCTCGACGGCCGCGCGAGCGTCAACCGTCGAGATGCCCAGGCGCCGGGCGATCCAGCCCACGTCGTACTCGAAGTCGTCGAGCTCGGTCAGGCTCAGGATCGCGTAGTGGTGCCAGTCGGAGATCGCCTGGTACGCGTCGAGCGAGAGCTGGCGGTGCTCGTCGCTCACGAGATCGGTCGGGCCCCTGCGCACGCAGCCCAAAAACTCTTCGCGCATCGCCGGATCGAAGCCCAGGCGCTCGGCGATTTTTTCGGCGACCTTGCGCGTGACGTTGCGCTTGTCGGAGAGGATCTCGGAGAGCCGGCCCGGCGGAAGCTCGAGCTGGCGCGCGAACGCGCGCAGCGAATAGGCGGGGTTGGCCTGGCGGCGGCGGGCGAATTCGTTTTCGAGCCAAACGCGCGGAATCTTCGGAGTCGCATCTTGCATGCGTATAATGATGGCGCCCGGAGCTTGCCGACGTCAATGAGCCGGGAACAGATTGTTCCCGAGAGCTGGGGGCTCTTAGCTAACCCATTGAAATTAAAAGATCTGCCCTGGACACAATTGTTGACCACAACAATCAACAATATGTTATAAGTCGCCCCACTTATGAAAACGATACCCCTCGCGATTTCAGTGCTCGGCTTTGCTGTTCTGACCGCCGGCTGCCCCGGCACCAACGTTCCGCCCGCCGATTTCAGCGTCTCGGATCTCTACCTGGCTGGCGGCGCCGACGACGGCGTGCTCGCCTACAGCTACGGCGTGACGACTTACGCCGCCGACGGCACGAGCGGCAGCACGCTCACGGCGCGCGTGCGCGGTATCGGCGTCGCGACCGACCCTAGCCAGTACGTCTCGCTCGACTTCGCCGACTCCGGCACGGTGAGCGGCATGGTCACGACGCAAGGCAATCTCTGGCTTCAGACTCGCGACACGAAAAAGAAGATCGTCGTCACCCACGTCTCGGGCGACCCGCACGTGCGGGACAGCGAGAAGACCATCAGCACGGCCAACGGCGCGCTCTCGGGCACCTTGTCGGCCGATCGCTCGACCAAGGTTCGCGTGGTCGTCGACGGCCGCGGGCTCACGCCCGACGATCAGGAGGCGATCGAGATCTTCAACGACCCCAGCGACCAGGGCTCGACCATCGTGCCCGGCGGCCTGAAAAACCAGAACTACCTCACCGCCTACTCGCCCAACGACGACCTCACCGCCCTCGCCTCCACCGAACGCATCACCGACTGCGACGACAACGACCCCAAGCGCCACCGCCCCACGGCTTGCGCGCCGGGCTCGGTCGTGGTGGTCAACGACGTGTCGGGCGCCACCGTCGTCGGGGGCAGCTTCGAGGGCGCGCCCCTGGCCGTCTGGTCGGACGGCAAGAACACCGCCGTGCTCTCGCTGCGCAACGACTCGACGACGGCGCTCACCACGAACGCCGGCGTGGTCGCCGGTCCGCTCGTGCCAGGCGATGCCTGCACGGCCATGGCGTTCGACTCGGACGGCACGGGCTACGTGCTCGTCGTCACCCAGGAGGCCGTGACCGTCACGACCCTGGCGCGCGGCAAAGCAGCCGTGAGCGACGTCGTGAGCGCTCGGACGGCGAGCCCAAGCCCGCTCACTCAAGGCCAGTGCGCGATTCGCATGAAGACGACGACGGGGATCGGCGGGTTGCCGGCCACGCTCGCAAGGCAAGTGGCCTGGGTCGAGGACGGCGACGAGGCGCCCGCCAGCGCGATCGTCGTGTCGGTGACCGACGCGCACACCGGTGAGTATCGCCTCAAGACGAAGCACGACACGGTCAAAAACTCGATCAACAACGTTCGCTAGCTCTAGAGCCGTCTAGTGGAGTACCTCCACAACGCACCGGCCAACCGCGATGCGATCGATCAGCCGCGAAAGGTGCTCTCGATTCTCAGAATCGAGGTTGGCCGCCCATTCGTCCAAAAGCAGTACTTTTGCCGGTACAGATCGTTCGATTTCCTCCAAAACTCTTCTTAAACTTTGGCCCGTCGAAGCGCCTTTGTCGCTCGAATGGGCAAATCGCAGGGCATGATGAGCCGGAAGGAAAAATGCGTCGGCTCCAATCTTTTCCTTGAGCATCGTGAGGAGCGACGACTTCCCAGCTCCGTTTTCGCCACTAATCGTGACTCTTCCCGGCATCTGAGTCAAAAGCTCCAGCACGGCCGGGCTGGCGGCTGCAACTGTTCCGTCAACCGAACGCAAACTTATCTTCGACCATTGAATGCGCGCCCCAATCTCCTCGCGAAAGGGCAGGAGAACACTCAATATCCCGCCAAGCTTCGCTTGCTGCTCATTCCATCGCGACGCGAGCGAAAGCAGCTCATGCGTGCTGGTCAATATCATGAAGAGACGCGGCAAAACGACGATCAGCGCCGAAAGAGCAGGCACATCGTCCTGTTTGGCCAGTACAGACCAGACAACAACGCTAACTGTAGGGATAAGGGTCATACAGGCGATTGCAACGGAGATGAGCTGATTGAAAGACACCAGCCTTACCGCTGCTCCAGCCGCGTCCGCGAACGAGCGATCGAGCCCTTCTTTCCAACGACCGAAATTATAGCGGTTGCCCAGAACGACATTGTCCCAGGCGGAAATCAGCTCTCTCGTGAGGCCTATGCGCCCACTCTGAGCGGCGCATGCCAGGTGACTTTGCTGGCGCAGCAGCGTCCGATACAGCAGCGCCGATGCCACCAGGCTCGCGCCGTAAGCCAGGGCGAACTTGCGTTCGACTAGGACCGAGATGACGAGGATATTCAAAAACACGTTCATCGAGCTTGCGGCGGATTTATACGAATATTCGGCAGCCTGAGCTAGCGTTTGCCTGCTTTCAGAAGCTAAAATCGAAATTCTCCATTCTCTCTCGGCTTTGGAAGACCAGGCTGTCGGTCGCGACCGATTGCCCGCGATGAAATCATCGAGAAACCCCCTATTCATCTTCTGCTCCCATTTGCTGAGAAGAACGAGCGCCAGCCCACCCGGAAGGTATGGAAACGCGAGGGAGCCGAGATAGAGACCGAGATAAAGAGCAACCCCCCCTCCCACAGACACGCTCTTGATGAGCAATGTGATCCATACCGTGGATGAGGCAACGAGAAGCTGCTGCACCGTCAGAGCGGCCAGGCAACCTCGCGCGGCATTAGATTTCCAGCGGAACAGATCGGAAATTCGCGTCGTCATATTCATTCACCGTATGTTTGGCGGAAAGCATCGCAACAACCGATTTCGCTCTCTCGACCAGTAGGCGCCCTCGAGGGGTCAGCAAAGCCGCATAGTTTTTCAAGCTATCGAGAGAAGTCAGGCACCTCGTTGCTTTCGCGAGCAGGATGTCCGTCTTCGGGTGCAAAGCAGGGGCTACAGGGTGCCCAGATACTTGTTCTCTAAACAGCAAAACTTCCGTCGCCACCATGAGACTATGCACCACCTTATCCAGGGGCCGAGGAATGGACAAAATGGCGGATTGTACGAAATTCTCCGGCATCGAAAGACTCGCGTAGTCGGGATAGTGCCGGAAACGGCACTCATCGAGAAAAACCATGTTGTGTGTGAGCTCGTGAACGAAAAACTCGAAGATGTCGGTTTTACTCCAAGCGTTCCGATGTGCCGCCCATATCACTCCCAGCGCCGAAGAAGTCGTACCGCCTCCAGCCAACGTGGAGCTTGCGCAAAACACGTAATTGATCGCGATTTCAAAAACTTCCACGAATTCCGGCGCGACCAGCGAAAGCTCGGAAAACCCGCGTTCGAGACGACGTGTCCGGTCAAGAACATCCGAAAACTGCCCCTCGATCATTCGCCCCTGGCTCTTATCGTTGAGCCAGGATTTTACGCGAAAAAAACCAGCGAGATGTTCGACCAGGTCTGCGTCAGTCGCGAAGATCGGAGTTCCGCCAACCGGCGCGGGAACTTGGGGTTGATAGTGTTCTAAGAATCGGAGGTAGGCCGCCTTCAGCTCTCTTGCGCTACCGATCTTTCGATCGGGCGCGTAAGGTTTCGAAAGGGCGACTAGCGTTTCAACTGCCGACTCGGTTCCGAATGAGAAATACATGGCGGCCTACCTCTCTTTCGGTGCTACTTCGCGTTCATTTCGTCGAACGCGATCATGATGAGATGCGAGCACTCCTGGGCCGACATCGCTTCGACGTTGTTCTGGTAAAGAGCCAGCTCACTATCGGTGAGCTGTGCGCAGATGGACTGAATCAATGTACTCATAGAACTCCCTTGGTTGATGGTGACACCAACGACTAGAGCAAGGCCGATGCCACGCCGAATCCATTAAGGAATTCCCAGAAACATGTCTGCTTTTGAAAACAGTGCGCTGACGGGAATTACGGAGTACCGGTCAGCTTCGTCCAGCGCGTGCGCGCCTGCGCCGCCTCGCGCCCGTCGGCCCGCCGGGTGATGCGATGGAGCAGCTCGGCTGAGCCGTCCGGCGAAGCCGTAATGCCCGTTTCGGACACGATCTCGTCGCCCAGCGCGGTCTCGGCGCGAAAAAGAATCTCAAGCTCCGTGAGGCGGCTCGTCGCGCGCAGCTCGCGCGGCACGGCCTCGAGAGCCCAGCAGACGTACGAGACGTTGTTGACGTGGTCGTTGACGTCGATGTCGCCGAAGCCCGCCGCAAACGAGCGGCTCACGTCGACCGTGGCCGGCGTTCCCAGCTTGCCCATGCGGCTTTCAAGGGCCCGCGGCGAATCCTGGGGATAGTTGTCGGTGATGAACGGCGGAAAGGCCGCGATCTTGCGATTGGCGAGGTCAAAGAGCGACCAGAAGCTCGTGGCCACCGCCACGAGCTCGCCGTTGGAGGCGCGCGCCTCGAAGTCGCGGATCGCCCAAAGGCGCTCAAGCCCCGAGCGCCACGTGCGAACCTCGAGCTCGTCGCGCCAGAGCACGCGAGAGGCCGCCGGCTCGACGCGCACGTGGAACTTGGCCAGAAACCAGGCAAGGCCATGCGCGAGCATCTGCGACTGAGCGATGCCGAGGCTTTCGGCGTGGAGGCCGGCGCTCTCTTGAAGAAGACGGCAAAGACCGGTGGTCGAAAGCGCCCCCTTGTCGTCGACGTCGTAGTGGCGAAGCTCGAAAGACTTGGTCCAGGGTTTATCCATTTACCCCGGAGTCATACCTCATTCGGCGTTCGGAGTCAGCGTCTTCGAGTCGACCACGGGAGCGGCCGACTCGGTGGTCAACGTGCCTTTGGCGGACGTTTCTTTTTTCTGCTCGTCGACCGTGGCGTTCTTCTCGGCGCCGACGCATTTCGCGCCACTCGCGCCGAAATGCACCGCCGTGTTGGCCGGGCAACGGCAGCTCATGCCGAGACCGTTATCGAGAAAGCCCGAC
>JACQAX010000267.1 GCA_016194795.1 Deltaproteobacteria bacterium
GCCAAAGATACGTTTCTTGAAGCTCTCCAGAAAGTTCAAAACGTCGTTGAGAAAAAGAACACAGTTCAAATTCTCTCCAACGTACTTCTCTCCTCTGACAAGGATTCCCTCTCTCTGACGGCAACCGACCTTGAGGTCGGCATCAATGTTTCCATCCCGATCGAAAAGGGCTTTGAAGGGAAGGTCGCTGTCTCCGCGAAGAACCTTCTCGAGATCGTGAAAGAGCTCCCGAACAAGCCGGTGACGCTCTCGAAGAAAGAAAACAACTGGGTTGAGATCTCGTGTGCCAAGCGCACGTTCAATCTCGTCGGCCTCGGAGCGGACGAGTTTCCGCCTCTCCCCTCTTTCGAAAACAAAACTTACCTCACGGTGAACTCCGCCTCCGCGCGCGAGATGATCGACCGCACGCTGTTCGCGGTTTCAACCGACGAGACCCGCTATCATCTGAACGGCGTCTTCTTCGAAGCCGTCGAAAATAACCTCATGCGCATGGTTTCGACGGATGGCCACCGCCTGGCGTTCATCGATAAAGAGCTTTTCCTCAATCCGTCGGAGCAGTTCAAGCGCGGCATCATCATCCCGAAGAAGGGCCTGGCTGAGCTTCGCCGTCTGCTCGACGACAAGGCCGAGAATTTTTCGATGGTGCTCGATAAGGGCAATCTCCTCGTCAAGCACGAGCGCACGCTTCTCTTCATCCGTCTCATCGAAGGCGACTACCCGGACTACGAACAGGTTATCCCCAAGAAGAACGACAAGCAGCTTACGGTCGATCGCGAAGAGTTTCTCGGAAGCCTCCGTTCGGTTTCGCTTCTCGCCAACGAAAAGAGCCGCGGCGTGAAGCTTTCGCTTCGGGAAAACGAAGTGGTCATCACCTCGAGCAACCCGGATCTCGGCGATGCCAAGGCCGAGCTCGACGCCCAGTTCAAGCACGAGCCGGTCGAGATCGGCTTCAATGCCCGTTACATCATCGAGTGCCTTTCGATTCTCGACTGCGAGAAGGTCACCTTCGACATCAACGATAAGCTCAGCCCGGGACTTCTGCGTCCGGCTGGCCGCAGCGACTACACGTATATCGTGATGCCGATGCGCATCTAGTCATCGTGATTCTTGAGCGCCTAAGGCTCTACAATTTCCGGTGCTATGAGGAGACCGAGATTGAACCCGACTCGCGGTTCAATGTCGTCATCGGCCTGAACGGCCAAGGCAAGACGAGCATCCTCGAGGCAATAGGCCTTGTGGCGTTCCTCAGAAGCTTCAGGGGCGCGAAAAACGGCGAGATGGTGCGGTTGGGCCAAACCGAAGGCCTCGTCAGCGCAATGGTTCGTAACGGCGATCTGCGCGCGCAACACTCCGTGAAACTTTGGCCCACGCGAAAGCAGGCGACGATCAACGGCAAGAGCTGTCGCTATCTGAGCGAGTACGTTGGGAAAATGTCGGCCGTGAGCTTCAGCCCGACCGATCTCGAGATCATCCGCGGATCCCCGGAAAACCGTCGGCTTTGGATCGACAAGCTCTGCCAGATATTCGACCCTACGCACGCCGACATCGTCGCGCGCTACCAGAAGATTCTCGAGCAGCGGAACCGACTGTTAAGAAGCCTTTCCGAGGGCGGCGTGAAACGGCCGCCGGCCGACCTTGAAATATGGACCGACGAGCTTATCAACTGGGGCGCGAGAATCATCCACAACCGTATCCACAGTGTGGATAAATCTGTTGATACAATCAGCAAATATTACAACGAAATTTCGCGTGAAAATACGCGAATAAATGTTCGATATCTAAGCGAAAATTTCGACGAAGTTACCTGTGGACAAGCGCCCCTGATTTCTTTAGAACTTATAGCTCAGCTTTTAAGGAAACGGTTCGAATCCTCTCAGCAAAAAGAGATGATCCTTGGCACAACGGCAGTCGGCCCGCACCGGGATGATATTGAAATAACGATGGGAGGAAATCTCGTCAGGGCCTTCGGCTCTCAGGGCGAGGTCAGGTCCCTTGTACTGGCCCTGCGTCTGACCGAGGTTGAAGTTTACCGAACGTTTCAAAAGTTAAATCCGATTTTGCTGATCGATGACTTCTCATCGGAGCTCGATGCTCGGCGCCGGAAATTCCTTTTGGATTATCTGCTGCTGAGCGAGTCGCAGGTTTTTCTGAGTACGACGGAAGAACTGACGATCGGAAAAGTTTTTGTGGTCAAAGATGGCAAGATTTTCGCCCCGGAGCTAAACGAGAATGGACACGTCACGGACCGATGTCAGTAACTACAACGCGGACAAGATCAAGGTCCTTGAAGGACTTGAGGCTGTTCGCAAGCGCCCCGGCATGTACATCGGCGACACGGCGTCGCGCGGCCTGCACCACATGGTTTATGAGGTTGTGGATAACAGTGTGGATGAAGCTCTCGCAGGATACTGCAAGGCCATCAACGTCACCGTCCATGCCGACAACTCCGTAAGCGTCACCGACGACGGTCGCGGCATCCCCGTCGACATGCACTCGTCGGGCGTCTCGGCGGCCGAGGTCGTCATGACGAAGCTTCATGCCGGCGGAAAGTTCAACGAAGACGGCGGCGCCTACAAAGTTTCCGGCGGCCTGCACGGCGTCGGCGTCTCTTGCGTCAACGCTCTCAGCGAGACCCTCAAGCTCGAGGTCAAGCGCGCCGGCAAGCTGTACCAGCTGATTTTCAAGCGCGGCGTTCCCCAGGCGCCTCTCAAAGAGATGGGCGTGAGCGAAGGCCGCGGCACGACGGTCACCTTCAAGCCGGACCCTGAAATTTTCGAGATTCTCGAATTCAACCACGAGACGCTCGCCTCGCGCCTGCGCGAGCTCGCGTTCCTCAATCGCGGCCTGAGCATCACCTTCGTCGACGAGCGCATCCAGAAAGAGCACGTCTTCTGCTACGAGGGCGGCATCGTCTCGTTCGTGGAGTACATGAACAAGAGCAAGGAAAAGCTCCACGACAAGGTCGTGTATTTCGTTCAGGAAAAAAACATGCTCGCCGTCGAATTGGCGATGCAGTGGAACGACGGCTACTCCGAGAACATCTCCTCGTACTGCAACAACATCAGCACGACCGAGGGCGGCACCCACGTCTCGGGCCTCAAGACGGCGCTTACGCGCGTCGTGAACAAGTACGGCGAAGCCAACGGAATGTTCAAGACCTTCAAGGAAGGTCTTCAGGGCGAAGACATCCGCGAAGGCATGGCCGCCGTCATCAGCGTGAAGATTCCTGAGCCGCAGTTCGAAGGCCAGACCAAGACCAAGCTCGGCAACAGCGAGGTCGAAGGTTTCGTCGCCTCGATCATCAACGAGAAGCTCAGCGACTTTTTCGAGCGCAACCCGCACGTCGCCAAGAAGATCATCCAGAAGTCGATCGACTCGGCCGCCGCGCGCGTCGCCGCCCGCAAGGCGCGCGACCTCACCCGCCGCAAGACCGCGCTCGATTTCAGCGGCCTGCCCGGCAAGATGGCCGACTGCCAGGAAAAGGATCCCGCGCTTTGCGAACTTTTCCTCGTCGAAGGTGACAGCGCCGGCGGCTCGGCCAAACAGGGCCGCGACCGCAAGAACCAGGCGATCCTTCCCCTCAAGGGCAAGATCCTCAACGTCGAGAAGGCGCGCTTCGACAAGATGCTCGGCTTCGAGGAAATCAAGATCCTCATCACGGCGCTGGGTGCCGGCATCGGCAAGGACGACTTCGACATCTCCAAGCTGCGGTACCACAAGATCGTCATCATGACCGACGCCGACGTCGACGGCAGCCACATCCGTACCCTGCTGCTCACCTTCTTCTACCGGCAGATGCCGGAGATCGTGAACCGCGGCTATCTCTACATCGCGCAGCCGCCCCTCTACAAAGTGAAGAAGGGCAGCAAGGAGCGTTATCTCAAAAACGAGAGCGAGCTGAACGACTATCTCCTGACCGCCGGCCTCGAGGGGCTGACGGTGAAGAACGCCGCCGGCGGCGTCATTCCGCAGTCGCAGCTCGTGTCGAGCATCAAGAACGGGCTCAAGTTCCGGAAGGCGATCGACAAGCTCGCGAAACGCTACGAGGCGACCCTCTTGCGCGAGATCATCGCGGCGAACGTCACGGCGGAAACCTTGTCCGACCCCGTGAAGCTCAAGAAGCTGCTCGAGCGTGCCGAAGCCGCCGCGCGCGCGAAGAACCCCGAGATCTCGAAGGTCACCTTCGAGCTCCGTAAGGACGAGGCGCACAACTGCGAACAGGCCCGCCTGGAGGTCATCAAGAACAGCACGCGATATTTCGTGCAGCTGACCCACGACTTCCTCTCCTCCACGGAATACGAAGAGCTGCAGAAGCTCGCGCTGGCGATGAACATCCTGGGCAACGGCCCGTTCACGATCACCGCCCAGGGCGACAACGCGGAGTCCGATGAGGCGCAGGACGCCGAGGCACTCTCGTTCAAGGTGCTCGAGGCCTCCAAGCGCGGCAATTACATCCAGCGCTACAAAGGTCTCGGCGAGATGAACCCCGAGCAGCTCTGGGAAACGACAATGGATCCGACGCGCCGGACGCTGCTCAACGTCGCCGTCGAGGACGCCGTCGAAGCCGACAGCATCTTCTCGGTGCTCATGGGCGACCAGGTCGAGCCGCGGCGCCAGTTCATCGAAGAAAACGCGCTCAGAGTGAGGAACCTCGATGTCTAAACCGATTCGCAGCAAGATTTTCGGCGTGGGCTACCACGTTCCGCCGAGGGTGGTGACGAACGAGGATCTGGTGAAGACCTACGGCATCGACACCTCCGACGAATGGGTCCAGCAGCGTACCGGCATCAAGCAGCGCCACTTCGTCGACGCGGGCACCACGAACTCCGACCTCGGCGTCGAGGCCGCCAAGCGCGCGCTCGACGCGGCTGGCGTGAAGAAGGAAGAGATCGACTTCATCCTGTACGCGACGCTCAGCCAGGACCACGAGTTTCCCGGCACGGCCTGCTTTTTCCAGGCGAAGCTCGGCATCCCCGGCGTTCCGGCGATGGACGTGCGCAACCAATGCACCGGCTTTCTCTACTGCCTGTCGATGGCCGATGCTCTCGTTCGCACGGGCAACTACAAGCGCATCCTCGTGATCGGCTCCGAGGTCCACTCGCATGGTCTCGACCTCACGACGCGCGGACGCGACGTGGCGGTGCTCTTCGGCGACGGCGCCGGGGCAGCGGTCGTCGGACCGGCGGCCGACGGTGAAGAGAGCGGCATCCTCGACGTCAAGCTCCACGCCGACGGGAACTTCGCCAAGGAGCTCTGGATCGAATCGCCGGGCTGCTCGTTTCATCCGACGCGCATGACGCACGAGATGATCGACGACGCGCGAATCTATCCTGCGATGAACGGCAAGACGGTCTTCGTGCACGCGGTTCGCCGCATGCCGGAAGTCCTGGGGGAGTCGCTCAAGGCGACCGGAAAGAGTCTCCAGGATCTCGACCTGCTCGTTCCGCATCAGGCGAACCTCCGCATCAACGAGGCGGTCGCCAAGGGCCTCGGCTTGCCCGAGAGCAAGGTTTTCAACACCATTCAGCGCTTCGGCAACACCACGGCGGCCACCATCCCGATCGGTTTGTCGGAAGCGGTCGCGCAGGGCAGGCTCAAGCCCGGCATGCTCGTGGGCCTGGTCGCGTTCGGCAGCGGGTTCACCTGGGGCTCGGCCCTGATCCGCTGGTAAGAGAAAGTTTAGGAAGGGACCGGTAATCGCATGGATCAGCAACACGTCGAAAAAAACAGCGTGTTAGTAAACATCGAAGACGAGATGCGCGGTGCGTACCTCGATTACGCGATGAGCGTCATCGTGGGGCGCGCGCTCCCGGACGTCCGCGACGGCTTGAAGCCCGTCCATCGCCGCGTGCTCTACGCGATGTACGACCTGGGCAACACCTACAACAAGGCCTATAAAAAGTCGGCTCGCGTGGTCGGTGACGTCATCGGTAAGTACCATCCGCACGGCGACACCGCGGTGTACGACACGATGGTGCGCATGGCGCAGGATTTCTCGCTGCGCTACCCGATCATCGACGGTCAGGGAAACTTCGGCTCCATCGACGGCGATAGCCCGGCGGCAATGCGTTACACCGAAGTTCGTATGGCCCGCATCGCTGAAGAGATGCTCGGCGACATCGACAAGGAAACGGTCGATTTCGGCCCGAACTACGACGACTCACTGAAGGAGCCGCTCGTCCTTCCCGCCCGTCTTCCGAATCTCATCGTCAACGGCACGAGCGGCATCGCCGTCGGCATGGCGACGAACATCCCGCCACACAACCTCACCGAGGTCTGCAGCGCGCTCATCGCGCTCGTGCGCAACCCGAAGCTCACCACCGACGATCTTTTCGAGTTCATCAAGGGCCCGGACTTCCCGACGGCCGGCTTCATCTGCGGCATGGACGGCGTGCGCTCGGCGTACCGCACCGGCAAGGGCGTCATCCAGCTGCGCGCGCGCACGAAGATCGAAAGCACGAAGAAGGGCGACAAGGAAGCGATCATCGTTACCGAGCTTCCGTACCAGGTCAACAAGGCCAAGCTCATCGAGAAGATCGCCGAGCTCGTGCGCGACAAGCGCATCGAGGGCATCTCCGACCTGCGCGACGAGTCCGACCGCACGGGCATGCGGATCGTGATCGAGCTCAAGAAGGGCGAGCCCTCCGAGATCGTCCTCAACCGCCTCTACAAGCTCACGCAGATGCAGGACAGCTTCGGTATCAACATGCTGGCGCTGCACCACGGCCAGCCGAAGATCTTCAACCTGCGCGACATGCTCCATGCGTTCATCGAGCATCGCCGCGAGATCATCGTTCGCCGCACGATCTTCGACCTCAAGAAGGCCGAAGCGCGCGCGCACATCTTGGAAGGCTTGAAGAAGGCCGTCGAGAACATCGACGAGGTCGTCACCCTCATCAAGTCGTCGAAGGGACCCGACGAGGCTCGTAGCGGCCTCATGAAGCGCTTCAGCTTTTCCGAGATCCAGTCGCAGGCCATCCTCGACATGCGCCTGCAGCGCCTTACCGGCCTCGAACGCGACAAGATCATCCAGGAATACAAAGACACTCTCGCGACCATCGAGAAACTCAAGGCGATCCTAGGCTCCGACCAGCTCGTGCTCGACATCGTCATCCGGGAGCTCGAGGAGCTCAAGGAACGTTACGGCGACGAGCGCCGCACCGAGATCATCGAGGCCGAAGGCGTCTCGCTCGAAACCGAAGACCTCATCTCCGACGAGGAGATGATCGTCGCGATCACCCAGACCGGCTACGTGAAACGCTCGAGCCCGACGATCTACCGCAGCCAGCGCCGCGGCGGCAAAGGCGTGCGCGGCATCACCACCGGCGAAGAGGATTTCGTGTCGGCGATGTTCAAGACGTCGAGCAAGAGCTACCTGCTCTGCTTCACCGACAAGGGCCGCCTGCACTGGCTCAAGGTATACAAGATTCCCGAAGGCACGCGCACCTCGAAGGGCAAGGCCATCGTCAATCTCGTCAACCTCGAGCCGCACGAGAGCATCAAGGCGATCCTGCCCGTGCGCGAGTTCCGCGAAGACCAGTACGTCGTCATGGTGACCAAGCAGGGCACGATCAAGAAGACCGAGCTCAGCCAGTTCTCCAACGTGCGCTCCAACGGCATCATCGCCCTGAGCATCGACGACGGCGACGGGCTCGCGGCGGCCAAGCTCACCAACGGGAAACAGCACATCTTCCTGTGCGCCAAAAGCGGCATGAGCATCCGCTTCAACGAAGACGACGTGCGCCCGATGGGCCGCGCCGCTCGTGGCGTGAAGGGCCTGGAGCTCGACATCACCATGAAGAGCACCGATAAAACGGGCGACATCATGGGGACGAAGTCGGTTTCGGACAAGGACGACCTGATGCTCATCACGAACAAAGGTCAGACGATCCGCATCCGCATCGGCGAAATCCGCGCGATGGGGCGCAACACCCAGGGCGTGCGTCTGATCAACGTCAACGAAGGCGAGGCGGTCGTAGGAATCGAGCATCTCGCGGACAAGGAAGAAGATGAAGGCGGAGACGGAAGCTCCGCGACCGGTGCTCCGACGTCCACCGCGCCAGCGGGCGACGGACCGGCCGAACCGGGCGCGCTTCACTAGCCTTCTCGCAGTGGTCGTTCTGCTCGCCGCCGGGTGCAACTCGCCGGCGAGCAAGAACCACTACATCCTTGCCGAGCGGCTCTTCAGCGACCACAAGTACGCGGCGGCCGTCGACGAGTTCAAGAAGCTCGTCGACAGTGATCCGCGCAGCTCGCTAGCGCATAAAGCGCTTTTCCGGATCGGCACGCTCCAGTACCTCTACCTCGATAGCTATCAGGACTCGATCAAGAGCTTCCGCCAGTTCATCGCGCTCTCGCAGGATCAGGACCTCGTCTTTCAGGCCGAGAAAAGCATTGGCGAGATTTATTTCAGCAAGCTCGAGGACTACAAGCTGGCCGTCGAGCAGTACAAGAGGCTTCTGGACAAGTATCCCACGTCGCCGGAAAAGGATTTCTTTCTCCTGCGTATGGCGAAGTCCTATTACGGAAGCCTGGACTTCGGTAAAGCGATCACGACTTACAAGGAAATCGTCAAAAAACATCCGAAGAGCATGTTCGTCCCCGAGGCGATGTATCAGATCGGGAACACCTACTATACCAAGGGTGACGTGGACGACGCCATCGAGGCCTTCCATGACGTCGTGCTCTCGTATCCGGCATCACAGCAGGCTGTTTTCGCGCAGTTCGGAATCGGAAACTGCTACGAGGAGAAGGACAAATTCGATGAGGCGTTGGAAATATATTCGAAGATCCTCGATAAGCATCCGGCGAGAACCGTCGTGGAAGCCAAGATCCGCAGACTCAAAGAACGAAAAAACCGTAGTCGTTAGGCACCTTCACATTGACATCATGCCGACCTCGGGCTACTACCGGCCTGAAAAGGTCAAAATCAAACCTTTGGTTTTATAGTGGATTTAGATAAAGAGTCCCTTCGCCGAGCTGCGTTAGGATTCGCAACCGTAACTGAAGTCGTCGTTTACACCGTAATCGGGTACTTCATCGGTCATTATCTGGATCGCTGGTTAAACACGAACCCGTGGCTTGCTGGATTGTTCACTTTGGTGGGATTCATCGGCGGCTTCTACCGGTTGTACACGGTGCTCAAAGATGACAACGACAAAAGCGACAAACCAACTTAGCACGCTCAACAGAATCAATCTTTTGTACGGTTCTGTCGGGATTGCTCTCATGAGCCAGTTCGGTGGTGCAGGTGCTTGGCGCTCGTTCGTCGCAGGATGGCTGATCGCCGTGCTGAACTTCGAGCTCATCAAGCACCTGGGTCGGATGCTTCTCGGTCTGTACGACGGAAGCAAGATCGGCCCGTTGTTTTACTTCGTCCTTTTCGGAAAGTTTATTTTTTGGGGATTGGTGATCGCCCTGTTTTCTAAGGCGAGCTGGATGCAAGGCATCCCGTTCGCGTTCGGAATGACGACGCTGGTCGTATCGGGGCTGGGACTAGGGTTTACAGAGAAGAACTATGCACAGTGAACACGGCGAACACGGCTTTAACTGGCTCTCTCAGATTCCTGCGCTCGAGCACTACCCGAATCACGTCGTGATGGCGGTGATCCTCTGCGTCCTCCTCGTCGTCACCGGCGCGATCGCGACGATCAAGCTGAAGGCCGTGAAGGACCCGACGGTTCCGGCCGGCAAGCTCACGTACCTCAACTTTTTCGAGATCCTCGCGGAGAAGCTATACGCGCTCTGCGTCGACGTCATGGGCGAGCACGCGGCCGAGGAATATTTCCCCGTCATCGGAACGCTCTTCATCTTCATTTTCACGTGCAACCTCTCGGGCCTGATCCCGGGGTTCCTGCCGCCGACGGACAACATCAACGTCACGCTCGCGGCCGGCACGTTCGTTTTCCTTTATTATAATTTCCACGGCCTCAAGCACAACGGGCTGGCGTATCTCAAGCATTTCATGGGTCCCGTCTGGTACCTGGCGCCGCTCATGTTCGTCATCGAAGTGGTCTCGCACTTCTTCCGCCCGGTCAGCCTCGCGCTGCGCCTGCGCGGCAACATGATGGGCGACCACGCCGTTCTCGGGGTCTTTCTTTCATTGGTTCCGTACCTGGTGCCGGTGATTTTCTACGCACTGGGCGTATTCGTGGCTTTCATCCAGGCATTTGTTTTCTGCCTGCTGACCATGGTCTATATCAACCTATCAATCGCGCATGATCATTAAAGGAGCATACATGAACCGCAACATTAAGATTCTACTGGTGGCCGTCGCTACCTTCCTCTTCGCCAGCATGGCGTTCGCTGCCGAAGGCGGCCCGTCGGACCCGTACGCGTCGCTCGCTGCCGGCCTCGGCATCGCGATCGCGGCCTTCGGTGGTTCGCTCGGTCAGGGCAAGGCCGCTTCGGCCGCTCTCGAAGGTATCGCTCGCAACCCGGCCGCCGCGGGCAAGCTCTTCGTCCCGATGATCATCGGCCTGGCGCTCATCGAGTCGCTCGTCATTTACGCGTTCCTCGTCACGTTCGTGAAGATCCAGCTCCACTAAGAGCCAAGATCGGTTTCGACGTAAGAAACGAAAGAATCGCGAATTGATTCAAAGACCCCGGGATTGGCGAAAGCCCCCGGGGTTTTTGTTTTTGTACGGACCCGCTTCAGAGATACGGCTTGAGATAGACGCCCGTGTGCGAGCCCTTGGAAGCCGCGATCTGCTCGGGCGTGCCTTGGGCCACGATCTCGCCACCGCCTTCGCCACCCTCGGGGCCGAGATCGAGGATGTGGTCGGCCGTCTTGATGATCTCGAGGTTGTGCTCGATCACGATCACGGTGTTGCCCTGGTCGACCAGG
>JACQAX010000269.1 GCA_016194795.1 Deltaproteobacteria bacterium
ATGCTGCTCGGACCGTCGCTCAAGATGTACAACGTCGAGCTCAAGGCGATCGAGAACGAGCGCCAGGTGCTCAAGATCCCGTTTCTCAAGCTCCGGCCCAAGCTCTTCTCGATGCTCGGCGCGGTGAAGAAGGTCGGCATCAGCGCCGAGCTGCTCGAGGGCGAGCTCTCGGGAACGGTCGGCGCGGGGGCGACCGGCTCGATGCACGTCGACCTGAGCATCGACTCGATCGACCTCGGCGCGACGAATCTCATGAAAAAGTTCCTGCCCGTCGACCTCACGGCGAAGCTCGACGGCAAGGTCCAGCTCGAGCTCGACGGCGAGACGCCGACGAAAAGCGACGGCCTGCTCAAGCTCAAGATCGACAAGCTCGCGTTGCCCGCGCAGTCCGTCATGGGGCTGCCGCTTTCCAAGGTCAACGTGAGCGAGGCCCGCATCAACGTCGTCCTTTCGAACGGGAAGATCGAGTTCCGCGAGTTCGAGGTCGGCAAGGACGGCAAAGGCGACGACATCGTGGGCAAGCTCACCGGCGATGGCACGCTCAACAAGTACCTCGACCGGTCGAGCGTGAACCTGAAAGCGCTCTTTTCTATTTCGCAAGGCGTCAAAAACAGCCTCGGCATCCTCGCGGGCATGCTTACGCCCGCGCAGACCCCCGACGGGAAATATGCCTATCGGATCAGCGGCCCCCTGTCAGGGCTTGAGGCCATGCCCGGCCAGTGATAAAAATCTCCTTACGAATGGGGGATTTTAACGCATGCGCCGCCTTCCCGCCTCGCCCAGCCGCTCTCAGGCTCTGATCGAACTCGAGCCCATCCTTGCCGAGAAATTCTCGGCGTTCACGACGCGAACCCACGCCGAAGTGCGCGACAGCATGCACTACGCGCTGTTCAGCAAGCCCGACCGTTTCTGCGTCAGCGCCGCCTGGCTCGTCGCGCCCCGGCTTGGCATCGCGACGGCGCGTTTCGCGCCGGTGGCCTGCGCGATCGAGGTTCTGCGTTGCGCGCTCACCAAGAAGCACAGCGAGCGCTTCGCCGAGCCCGTGCTGGCCGAAGCGGCCTCGTACGGGCTGCTTTCGCTCTCGTTCGAGATGATCCTGAGCTGCGACGACGCGACGCTCTCGGTAACCGAGCGGTGCGCGATCGCGCGGGCCCTGGCGCACGCCAGCGCGCCGGCCAACCAGCTCGCGATGCTCCACCGCGAGTCGCGCCTGGCGCGCGAAGCGCGCGGCATGGACCGGGCAAGCCTTCAGACGCTTCAACAAGACCGCATCTCGCCGGCCTACGAAGCCACGGGCCACGCGCTCGCGATCCTCGCGGGCCGCGAGGCGCTCGCGCCGTGGTTCAAGCGCCTCGGCCTGCTCACCCGCTGGGTGGAGGAGTTCGCCTCCGACTCGCGCTCGGCGCTGGCGCTCAAGAACCTGATGTCGGGGCCCGACGCGATGGACATGATCAAGAGCCTCGAAGCGGAGCTCATCGAGCGCGCGAGCGAGCTCGGTATCCGCGACGCCGCCCACGACGTCCTCGAGCCGCTGGGCGACGCCTTGAAAGCACGGCTTCAGTAAATGGGCAGCGGCACGACCGACATCCTCATTCTCGGCGACCCGTGGCCGACGCTCGACCACTCCCGCGACTCGTCGCTACACCTCGTGCGTGCCGCGCGCGCCCATTACGGAGCGCGCGCGCACTGGGCGTTGCCTGAAAACGTCTTTCTGCAGAACGGCACCCTCTACGCCCGCACCGAGGGCGAGGTCGTCGACAACGACCTGCGCCCGAACGGCGACATCCGCGAGTTCAGCACGTTCCACTCGGTGCACTGGCGCGCCGACCCGCCCGTCACGCTCTCGACGATGCGCCTCTGGTCGCTGCTTTCGTCGAGCGGCGGCGAGAAGGGCGTGCCCTTCGTCAACGCGCCTACCGCGCTGCTCACCTGGAACGAGAAGTTCGCGCCGATGCGCTTCCGCGACTGGTCGATCCCCGGCCTGGCCAGCGACTCCGAGCGCGTCTGGAAAAGCTTCTTCGACGGCAACAAGCAGCGTGCGCGCCAGCTCGTCGCCAAACCGACCGGCGACGCCGCGAGCCGCGGCGTCCAGATCCTGCCCGTGACCTGGGACGCCGCGCTCAAGGTGCTTACGCGCATGCGCGCCGAGCACGGCTCGTGGCTCGTCATCCAGGAGTTCGACCAGAACCTCCTCACCCTGGGCGAGACGCGCGTCTTCGTGCTCGGAAACGAGATCTGCGGCGCGATCAACAAGCTGCCGCACACCAAGCATCAGATCATGAACCTCGATGCTCCGCCCGACGAGCGCCCCCGCCTGAGCGTCGCGCAGCCGACGGCCGAGCAGCGCCGCCGCGCCGAGGCCATCGCGCAGGCGCTCGCCGCCGACGGCGTCTATCTGGCGACCATCGACTTCATCGGCGACCGCATCCTCGAGATCAACGTCACGAGCCCGGGACTCATCAACTGGCTCGACGAACGCCTCGACGCGAACGACCAGATCGCGCGCAAGTACTGGCGCGGGCTTTTCTGACCTGAGTCACCCGCTCAAAAAATGAAGCCGCCGAACAGCGAAAGCTTCGGATACACCTTGCCGGCCGTTTCCTTGTGGTTGCCGTCGATGCCACCGAGCGAGAGATCGATTCCGGCGTTCGCGCCGAGCTCGATGCCGAAGTGGTGGTAGAACATGTGCAGCCACGAGACGTCGACGTTCGTTCCGATGAAGTAGACGTCGCTGTACGGGAGATTTCCGCTGAACCAGCCGCGCACGTCGGGCCCCTTCTGCACGTACATGAAGTCGACGCCCGGACCGACCATCAACGCGTCGTTGTGCCCGTCCGAGACGAGCGGCAGCTCCACGCGAAAACCTCCGCCGAACGCGTTGGCCATGTCGAAGATACCGCTGCTCCCCACCGAATAGCCCGCGGCGAAGCCCTCGAAAGCGAGAGCCATCGACTTGTTCTTGTACGCGAAAACTTTCCCGCGAATGCCGACGGTCTCGGCGCCTACGGGCATGCCGATACCGAGGTTCACGCCGGCGACGACCTTGTCGGCCATGTCGGGCAAGACCATGATGAGCACTTTTTTATCGTTAGGATTGTAGACGCTGCGATCGAAGATCTGATCGTTCGAGGGGACGTCGGCCAAGGCGGCGGAACACACGAATAACGAGATAAAACCCAGCATAGTGGCCAGGGTCATACCACGTCGGCAAGCGGAGCGAAACAGTCAAGAATAGGGGGCGATGCCGCGCGTATCCTACTGATCTTGCGAACAAAGCTCGATCAGGTCTTTGAGCTCGCGCTTGGCCTGGGCGATCGCATCCAAGGTCTCGGCCTCGACGACGACTTTCACCTTCCGCGCCTCGGAAAGCTCGCCTTGGCGGCGCATCTCGGCGATCCGCTTCTTGGCGCCTTCGATCGAGAAACGAAGGTCGTAGAGCAGGTGCTTGATCAGAAGCGCATTCTCGACGTCAGTGCGCGAGTACATCCGTTGCTGGCTGTTACTTTTGTTCGGAGAAAGCAGCGAAAACTCCGACTCCCAGTAACGCAGCACGTATGGCTTCACGCCGACGATGTCGGCGACTTCGCCAATTCTGAAGAACATTCTGTCCGGAATGCTGACCGGGGTTTCCAGTTCCATGGTTCCCTTCGGGGAGAGATTTTTCGGCTAGGCGAAAATGCCGCGAAAAATCAGCTCGCGCCGTCTTCCTTCTTGCCACCGCCGGTCGCCGTATTCACGTCGGCGCGGAGGACCTGGGAAGGCTTGAAGGTCAGCACGCGACGCGCCGAAATCTTAATGGCGTCGCCAGTTTGGGGATTGCGTCCCGTACGCGCTTTCTTGTCGCGCACCACGAAGTTCCCGAAACCGCTGATCTTGATTTTCTCACCTTTCGACAACGTATCTTTAATCGTGTTGAAGATGAGCTCAACCAGATCAGCAGCATCCTTCTTGGAGTAGCCAATTTTCTGGTAAATTGCCTCGATGATGTCTGCTTTAGTCATTGCATCCCCTTGCGTAGCTGATGGCTCTCAAATTCCAGAGATATCAATAGGATAACGCCAGGCGGTTTAAACGCAAACTTTTTTCAGCAATTATTTCACTGTACTCGCAGTTTGACGCCGATTTCCTTGTCCAAACCGGCGAGAATTTTCTGCGTAACGGCCTCAACCTCGTTGTCTTCGAGCGTACGGGTCGAATCGCCTAGGACAAAGCTGACGGAAACACTCAACTGACCGGCAGGAAGCTTGTCTCCGGAGTAGGTGTCGACGACGGAAACCGACTCGACGAGCGGCTTTCCGAGCTTCTGTACGGCTTGCACCACCTTTTCGGCGGGCATGCTGTCCGGGACGAGCAGCGAAAGATCCCGCTCGACCTTGGGGAACTTCGCGATCGGCGCGTACTTGCGCTCGCCTTTGGCCACCTCGAGCGCGCGGTCGAGCGAAACCTCGAACAGATACACCGGCTGGCGCAGCTTGAGCTCGGCTTCCACCTTGGGGTGCAGGCGCCCCAGAAACCCGCAAGGGCCTCGGCCGAGCGCCACGCGCGCCGACTGGGCGGGGTGCAGGCGGGCGTCGCCCTTGCCGGCATCGAACGCCTGGTAACGCACGCCGCGCGCGCCGAGCGTGTCGAGCGCGTTCTCGAGAAAACCCTTCGCGTCGAGCAGGTCGAGCTCGCGATCGCGCGCCTGCAGCGCGTGCGCGAACGAGCGGCCGCCGCAGATCGCGGCGATGCGCCACTCTTCGCGAACACCCGTGTCGCTCTTCTCGTCGCGAACGTACACCGGACGAACCTCGAACAGCCGCAAGTCGCGTTGCTGGTGGCGCACCGACGCGAGAAAGTTCGCGAGCAGCCCGCCGACGAGCGAGGTCTTCATCGTGGTCAGCTCTTCGTTGAGAGGATTCTTGAGCGCGACGGCCAGGCCGGCCTCGTCACCGCCCCAGCGGTCGTTGGCTTCCTTGGACTGAAAAGCGAAGTTCACGGCTTCGCAGAACCCCTGCTCGACGAACGCCATCTTGAGCTTCTCGAGCGAGCGGAAGCGCGCGTCGGACGCGTTGGCGGTGTCGGGAAGGAACTCGAGGCGCGGTACGCGCGACTCGACGCGGTCGTAGCCCCACACGCGAAGG